>JBGPIG010000038.1:0-12822 GCA_041484745.1 Nitrospirota bacterium
CCCTCATGACATGGGTGCCCAGGCCGGAGAAATGACCCGGCGCCTGGTCCAGGGTGAAAAAGGTCCTGTGCGCGAGTATGCGAAACACACGCACGTGATCGTGAACAGAAAAGTAGCCGCGAAACTCGGGGTGAAGATCAAGGACGAAATTACGGGACAGGGTGAAACCGTTGAGTAAAACAAATACTTCGTTCTTGAGAAAAAGCCTGAGTGCGCAGCTTCTCAGCGTGTTCATTCTCTTGATCGTTGTCGTTGTCCTGGCCCTTGCGATGCACGCCACCAGCCGGGGGAGAAACAGGGCGCATAATGCTCTTCATGCCAAGGCCGAGTTTCTGGCGGACTATCTTGCGTTAGGTTCCCGGATGGGCGTATTCGCGGAAAACAAGGACCTGCTGAAGGACGTGGCCGAAGGCATCGTTTCCGAACCCGATGTCGTTTTTGTCGGGATATTCAACAATGACATGAAACCGTTGTACTTCATACGCAAGACATCGTTGAAAAAAGAAGTCAGTCCGGCTGAAGCGACGAACAATGGGCAGAACGGGACGGCATGGGAAGATACCCTGCTGCGTGAAGACAAGGACTTGCTGATAATTCAAAAACCTGTGGTCTTAAAGCAATACGTGAATCAGGAATTAGCGCTTTACCTTGAACGGCAGACAGCTGAGACAACTCCCCGGACCATAGGACTGGTGAGAATCGCGCTTTCTCAGAAACCTTTGTACCGGGAGATGCGGGACATAGTGCTGAGAAATGCGCTGGTAGCGCTGCTCATAATAAGTGTGAGTGTCGTGTTCATTTATCTGTGGGTGAGGAGGGTCATGAAACCCCTGGAAGCGCTGACCCTGGGCGTGAAGGCCATGGGTCTGGGATACGACGTCGCACAGGTCCCTGTTGAGATCGAAAACGAGGTCGGAAACCTCGCTTCGGCCTTTAACACCATGGTTGTCGCCCGCAAGCAGGCGGAGGAGGTGCTCAAAGAGTCAGAAAGAAAATACCGCCTGCTCGTTGAAAACATCAGCGATGTCTTGTATACTCTGGATGCGCAAGGCCGTTTTACGTTTATCAGTCCCGCGGTCGAGCGGATATCGCACTACAAAGCGAACGAATTTATCGGGCGAAACTTCGTCTCGTTTGTCTATCCCGGCGACCTACCGGGTGTTCAGGCAGTGTTTGAAAAGGCATTGAGCGGTCGAGCGGAAACGAACGAGTTCAGTGTGCTTGACAAAGACGGAAGGGTCCTCTCGGTCCGCGCTTCTATCAGGCGGCTCTTAGGCGACCGAGGCACGATCTCCGGTTTTAGCGGCGTGTTCACGGACATCACCGAACGCAGGGAACTGGAGAAAAAGATCCGGGCCTATGAACAGGAATTGCTGTCGGCGACTTCGGAACTGTTGTCTATGGAGTCGCGGATCGAGGAACGGGAACGGTACCTTATCGCGGCCGACCTTCACGATTTTGTGGGCCAGAACCTGGTGACATTGCTGTTCAAGCTCGCGGCCATGCGGAAGGCGCTCTCTTCTCCGGAGTTCCTCAAATCCCTGGAAGAGATCCGTGAACTTATCGGTCAGACCGTCCAGTATACAAGATCGTTAACCGTTGAACTCAGCCCTCCCGTTCTGGGGGAGATCGGTCTTGAAGCCGCCATAGAAACACTTGCCGAGGGAATTACAAAGAATTTCGGGATAGCGATCAGTGTTCATGATGACGGCCAATCCAAGCAGTCCTATGGAGACACGCGTTACCTGCTCTTCAGGATAGTCCGTGAAGTACTGATGAACGTCGTCAAACACGCACGAGCGAGTAACGTAAAAATATGTCTTGCGGGAAATAGCGGCTTCATATATATATCAGTCGAAGACAACGGCATAGGTTTCGACACGGCAACGGTTGCGGGGGACATCAGGGGATTCGGTCTGTTCACGAGCCGCGATCGACTGACACGCATGGGGGGATATTGTGATATCGAATCCAGGCCCGGCTGTGGGACGAGGATAATCCTGTCGGCGCCGCTCACAAAAACAGAGGATAACGAGGAGGGATGTTATGGCAATAAGGATTCTTCTTGCCGACGACCATGAATTGCTGCGCGCCGGCCTGCATGCGCTGATTGACGAACAGCCGGACATGAAGGTGATCGCGGAGACGGGAGACGGCCGGACAGCCGTGCAGCTTGCTGCAAAATTTAAGCCTGACATCGTGGTCATGGACGTCTCCATGCCCGGCATGAACGGGATAGAAGCCACTCGACAAATATCCAGTACGCTCCGGGAAGTCAAGGTCCTCGCGCTGTCAATGCATACTGACAGACGATTTATCGTGGAGATGCTCAATGCGGGGGCATCGGGCTACCTGTTGAAAGATTGCGCTTTTGAGGAAGTGACGAATGCTATACACGCCCTGGCCGATCAGAAAACGTACCTCAGCCCGAAGATCAGCGATATGGTGATCAAGGATTATGTCAGTCGTATTCCAAAGGCTGAATTATCCTCGCTGACCATTCTTACGGCCAGAGAGCGTGAAGTGCTCCAGCTTCTGGCCGAAGGCCGGTCCATGCAGGAAATTGCATCCGACCTCCACCTCAGCGTGAAGACCATTGAAACCTACCGCCAACAGATCATGGGAAAACTTGACATCCGCAGTATCGCAGAGCTCACCAAATTCGCCATCCGCGAAGGCCTTACCTCACTCTGATACCTGCCTGACATCCGGCAGGACTCAGGAAAATCCGAAGTGAAATTCAGGGAATACCCGATTGTCAGCTTGCGCAATTTAGGATATTAATTGACGCTATGGGGATCTTTGTGTTCAGCATGCGGGTCTCTGCAAGCGAGGTCCGTAGTGCTTGTTCAAGGCCCCGCCTTTTTGGTGATGCGGTTTTTCACGTCAAGTGCTTGTTTTTATTTGGGATCTCTTCGGGCACACGCTCTTAGGAAAACGCAATGGAAAGGATAATGACCATGACGAATAAGAATTCGATCCAAAGCGATCCCCGGCTGTTGGCCGCCTTGGTGGAAACCATGGGCGAGGGTGTGACCGTGAGCAACGCGGAGGGGCGGTTCGAAATCTACAACTCAAAAATGGAAATGATCACCGGTTATACCAGGGCCGAGGCCGGCAAACTCGCCGATCTGTTGGCGCTGTTGTATCAAGACCTCGGTCAATACCGGTTTGCGATGTCGGTTGTCACTGACATGTACCAGCGGAACAGCAGTGAGAGAGAGACCGTGATACGCGCCAAAGACGGAACACTGAAAACCCTGCTGGTGTCCACGTCCGTTCTCGGGAGTCAGGATGCTGAGTTGTATTTAAGCGTTTGTCGTGACATCAGCGTCGAGCGGCAGAACACGCTGGTAAAGGCCAACTTTCTGAGCGGGCTGTTGCCCATCTGCGCAACCTGCAAAAAAATCCGTGACGATCAAGGCTCCTGGCACCGGATCGAATCATTCATCAGCGAGCATTCGGATGCCTCTTTCAGTCACGGCATATGTCCGGACTGTGCAAAAAGAGATTATCACAAATATTTCAGGGTGGAAAAACAGGAAGAGCAGGGGACTTAGGCGTTCCTTCGGAGAAAGTTCATGACGCCACGTGTTCCGAGGTAGTGTCAAAAGTTCCCTGAAAACCGGAGGGGCAACTATGAAACCACAGGGGGCGCAGAGGGGGGGGGATTAGGATTGTATTTGTTTCCCTGGATTCAAGATGTTCTCCGGGTCCTCTGTCGTCGGACTTTGACATTATGTGTTCTGCATTCGGGAGATAACCATGAAGAAAGAAAAACGGCTAGCGAAAGAAGCGGCGGATGCTGCAAAACGGCGGGGGCATGAAATAGTCCCCTTCACGTTCATAGGCGATCAGGACACCATAGTAGGCCGCTCGTACTGCAAATATTGCAATATGATGGTAACTATCTACATTCAGGCTATGCCGATTGAAAACGCGATCAAGGGGGATGCGGTTGAATTGAATTGCGTTTAAAATAAGATTTTTTGATCCAAGGACCGAGGTCCGGCAAATGAGAGGAAATATTATGAAGCACGCGAGGCGGTATAAAAGATACAGCCTGGATCTAATCGACATATCGGGTAAGATGAGCTTATCCAACAAAGTGGAGATCCTCGATATAAGTCTCGGTGGAGTTGCCATAAAAGCGGACCGGAGACTTGACCTCGGCAAAGAGTATTTGATCAAGCTGCAGGACAAAGGGAAGACCCTCAACGTGGCAGGCATTGTAGTCCGTTCCGAACTCAGCGGGATGGAAAAGAAAGACAACGGGGAAAGCGTCACAATATACACCGCAGGTATGAAGTTTAAAGATGGCTCAATAGATGCGGTCGCCGATTTTCTTAAAGAAATGGTGCACAAAAAAAAAGAAGCGGCGGTACCTTTGTGGGGTGATAGGAGACTCACCGTCAGATTTCAAATTACCACTCCCCAAGAGAAGATCTTGAGCTATCCCGCTCACTATAAGGTGAAAACGATCAGTCTCAGCGGCATGCTCATCCAGACTGATCAGGCTCTGGGAATAGAAAGCAAGGTCCCCATGGGATTGTCTCTGAATGACGGTACCTCCGTCAATTTTACCGGTCGTGTTGCTTCGTGCCATATGAAGGAAGACAAGGGGCAAACACTCTATGAAATAGGGTCGGAGTTTACCGATCTGACTGACAAGGATAAAATGGTGCTCAAAACGTTCATAGACGATTGGGGGTTCTTTCTTGCTTCAAGCGAGTAAACCTGCCTTATCGGTGGAAACGCGACATTCATGGCATCATCGAACCCTCGCAAAAGATATGGTATATTGCCCCGCACCTTTATATTTTCCCCGCGCGTTTTTGGAAAATCAACCCAACTTTGATTTTCGCCCTTTTTTTACACTTTTTATGCACTCGTAAGCCGATCCAGATGTGAGTTATCGGTTTTTCAATCCGTTACTCATCATATCCCCCCACTGCCGGAGTAAAAAGGCTTGCATCTTCCTGCCCGGGTTTGTATAATATTCATCTATGCTTACAGGTTACAACACCGATTTCAAATTCCAGGGAAAGATCTACCACATACAAACTGAGGACGGCGGGGTCAACAGTCCTTATATAACGTCTCTCTTATATCAGCAGGGGGCGATCCTCGCATCGCGCAAGACCAGCTACGCTGATATTCTCAAGGCGGATTGTTTCGAAGAAGTGGTGCGCGATCTCATGATCGAGCAGCACAAACAGATGATCCGTGACCTGATGCGCGGTAAACTCGAGGTCCACAACGCCCCGCATGAGGCGACATACCAGCCGGCATTGGTCCCAAAAGCAGCGCCGGTCGAGGAAACGGCGCCAGCCCCGCCGGCGACCCCGGCCTCTTCTCCCACGGAAGCGGAGAAGGAAAAGAGCCTTGACGAAATTATCATGGACTTTCTTTCGCAAGAGCTGAAAGAGCGGGGCGAATAGCGGTGGTTTCGCCGCGAACGGTATTGCCGGAACAGATATGCATTTTATTCATGACAACGGTGGATTGAAGAGCCGGTTTTTGCAGGTTGTGTTTGATACTTATTATGATTCACTCAGGAGGATGGTTGCATGGCGGTTACTGAAGAACAGTTAAAGGCCCTCAAGGAAAAAGCCCGGCGGATCCGGATCGACATCTTGAAGATGCTGACCGAATGCGGTTCCGGTCATACCGGCGGGAGCCTGTCTGCTGCGGACATCGCAACGGCGCTTTACTTCTACAAGATGAAATATGATCCAAAGAGGCCTGACTGGAAAGAACGGGACAACTTCATACTTTCCAAGGGGCATGCGGCGCCGCTTTTGTATACGGTGCTGGCGCACGCCGGGTTCATCGAGCAGGCCGAGCTCTGCACGCTCCGCAAGCTCGGCTCGCGTCTCCAGGGACATCCGGACAGCAAGTATCTGCCGGGTGTCGAAATCTCGACCGGCTCGCTTGGCCAGGGTCTGTCCGTGGCCAATGGCATCGCGCTCGCGCACAAGCTCGACAAGGCCCCCAACCGGGTCTACGCCCTGCTCGGCGATGGTGAACTCCAGGAGGGACAGGTTTGGGAGGCGGCCATGACCGCAGCGCACTATAAGCTCGATAATCTCTGCGCATTTGTGGACAATAACGGGCTTCAGATCGACGGACCGGTTGCCAAGGTGATGGGTGTAGAGCCGATAACGGACAAGTGGCGCGCCTTCGGGTGGGAGGTCCTCGATATCGACGGGCATGACCTGGCCATGATAACGGCCGCCCTTGATAAAGCAGAGACCGTGAAGGGAAAACCGACGATGATCGTTTGCCGTACGGTCAAGGGCAAGGGATCAAAGGTGTTCGAGGGCAAGGTGGAGTTCCATGGCGCTACGCCGTCGAAGGAAGAGCTTGCGATAGCGATGAAGGAGCTATCGGAAGAGACCGTGTGCAAGTAGATGCGAGCGGGGACATAAGGCTGAAGTTCCGATTTCGAAATTTCAAATAACAAATAAGATCCAAATTGAAAAATTCGAATTACCAAACGGATGGGAATTTAGTTTCTTTGGAATTTTGAATGTATCTGGGTTTTGGTACTTGGGATTTCGGCTTTTTAAGGGGGATATTCGTGACTAAGATTGCGACGAGAGATGCATACGGGGATGCGCTGGTCAGCCTCGGGAAAAAAAGAAACGATGTGGTGGTGCTGGACGCGGACCTGTCGGGTTCGACCAAGACGGGCAAGTTCGCCAAGGCGTTCCCGGAGCGTTTTTTCAATATCGGCATTGTCGAGCAGGACATGATCGGAACCGCGGCCGGACTCGCTGTCGGCGGCAAGCTGCCTTTCGCGAGCACCTTCGCGGTTTTTGCTACGGGCAGGGCGTGGGAGCAGGTTCGGCAATCTGTCTGCTACCCGAACCTGAACGTGAAAATCGTAGCGAGCCATGCGGGCATAACCGTTGGAGAGGACGGCGGTTCTCATCAGTCGGTCGAGGACATCGCCGTGATGAGGGTGCTCCCGCACATGACGGTAATCGTACCGGCCGACGGCCCCGAGACCTTACAGGCGATCGAGGCTGTGGCGGAGCACAAAGGGCCCTGCTACGTGCGCGTGGGCCGGAACAAGGTGCCGACGCTCTTCGGGGAAGAGTATACGTTTAAGATCGGCAAAGCCCACGTTTTCCACGAGGGAAAAGACGCGGTGATCATCGCCGCGGGCATCATGGTCGCCGAAGCGCTCAAGGCGCGGGACCTGCTCAAGGCCGAGGGGGTCGACGCGGGTGTGATCAACATGTCCACGATCAAGCCGCTCGACACGGTCGCAGTGGTTGCTGCGGCGAAACGGTGCGGCGCGATCGTGACCGCGGAGGAACATTCGATCATCGGCGGCCTGGGCGGCGCTGTGGCTGAGACGCTCGCGGAATCGGCCCCTGTTCCGATGGTACGCATCGGCGTCAAGGACACGTTCGGGACGTCGGGCGACCAGGATGGGTTGCTTAAACACTATGGTTTGTCGGCACAGGATATTGCGGCGGCGGTGAAGGAAGTTATAAAGAAGAAAAAATTCTAAACTCGAATTACGAAATCCGAAACAATATCAAAGATCCAAACGTAAACTTCCAACCATTTGAATTTGGAGATTATTCGGAATTTAGAAATTAGGATTTCGTGATTGGCATTAAAGATGATTCAGCTCTACCGGGTGACAAAATATTATGAAGGCGTTCCTGCCCTGCGCGACGTAAGTTTCTCCGTTGACAAGGGCGACTTTGTTTTCGTCACCGGCCCGAGCGGCGCGGGCAAGACCACCCTCCTCAAGATCCTCTTCTGCGCCGAGCACGCCGACGAGGGGCAGATCATCATCCAGGGGATGAACACCTTCCGGCTCAGTTCGTCCAGCATTCCCTACCTTCGGCGCAATATGGGATTCGTGTTCCAGGACTATAAGCTCCTCTTGCACAAGACGGTGTTCGAGAACATCGCGCTCGCGCTCAAAGTGGTCGGCACACCGTATGGCGAGATCGAGCGGCGCGCATATCAGGTCTTGAAAAAGGTCGGGTTGGAGGACAAGATGCATTTGAGGCCGCCGAAGCTCTCGGGCGGCGAGCAGCAGCGGGTCGCTGTAGCGCGCGCTCTGGTGAATGAGCCCCAGGTGCTGCTCGCGGACGAGCCTACCGGTAATCTCGATTCCCAAAGCGGCCAAGAGGTGTTCCAGCTGTTCAAGGACATCAATATGAAGGGCACGACCGTCCTCGTGGCCACCCACGACTGGGAAACGGTGAGGAAGATGCAGAGGCGGATCATCACCATGGAGCGCGGGGAGATAACGGACGACGGCAGCCGATCTATGCAGCGCCCGTTGGCTGCCGTCCCTCAGAAGCCGGAAGCGATGGTTTCCGGAGTGATGCCCCTGGAGGGAAAACCGTGAAGGGGTACGGACCGTTCTATTTCATAGCCGAGGCCTTCCGCGGGCTTCGCGCCAACAGCATTGTGAACCTCCTCGCGGTGGGCACGATCAGTATGGCCATGCTGATCGTCGGTTTTTTCCTTCTCGTCTTCATCAACATCCAGTCCACCGTGAGTTCTCTGGGAGATCGGCTCGAGATGTCGGTGTACCTGAAGGACGGGCTGACCGAACACGAGAAGGGCTTTCTCCTCACCCGGCTTAAGGTAGATCCGGGCGTCAAGAAGGTGATCTATCTCTCTAAAGCAGAGGCCCTCGCGTTGTTCAAAAAAGAGCTCAAGGGCCAGGAGGCGCTGATCCAGGGATTGGGTGAGAACCCGCTGCCTGATTCTTATGAGATCAGCATCGACCCGCGATTTGCCGATTCGGCGAGGCTGGAGGCCATGGCCAGCAGGTTCTCGGGATATCGGGGCGTGGAAGACGTGTCCTACGGTAAGCAGGGGGCTGAACTGCTGTCCGGGTTGTACAAACTGATCACCTACGGCGGCACGGCGCTCGCGGTCCTGCTCGGGGTGACCGTGGTGTTCATCATTTCCAACTCTGTGAGGCTCGCGCTCTACTCCCGCGGTCAGGAGATTGAGCTTATGCAATGGATCGGGGCGACGAAGGGGTTTATCCAGGGGCCCTTCCTGATCGAAGGTATGATGCTTGCTATGCTCGGCACCGCGCTCGCCGTCGGCATTCTGGCGGGGGTGTTCTATTCGCTGCCGCAGGAAGTGGTGGTCTTCCTGTCACGGCCGAAGGGGCTGGATTTTTTATCGCCTTCGGTAGTAGCATATATGATCAGCGGCGGCGGTCTGCTGGGACTGGCTGGAGGGCTGGTCTCGGTGAGCAGGTTCTTGGAGTAGATAACCAGACGATGATGAGAATCTCCCGTGTTTTCATGCTCCTTGTCATGCTCGTTCTCTGTACGGACGGCCATGTTTCGTACGGTGAGGACGAGGCTGCTGATAAAAGGGAGTTTCAGCGCATCAAACGTGAGATGCGCGAGAAAAAGAAGGAGATCAAACGCGCCGACCGGAAAGCGCGCTCTATTCTTTCCGAGCTTGAGAAGATCGACCGGGACATCCAGGTCGGCATCTCCGAGCTCAGTGAACAGCGGAAGCTGCTCCAGGAAGCGGAGACCGCCCTCAGGGAGGTCGAGCGCGGCAATGCCGATATCAGCCGGGAACTTGCCGGGCTGAAAAGGAGCTACGGTCAGCGGCTCAGGGCGCTCTATCAGATGAACCGGAGAGGCTACGCCGCGGCATTGCTTACGTCCGACGGTCCGGACGGAACGATCAAGAGGATCAAGTATCTCCGCGTGATTGCCGAGCGGGACCGGACGCTCATGAGGGAGTACGGCAGCGCACTCGAACGGCTTATAGCCCGCCAAGCCGATATTTCAGAGAAAAAACGCGACATCCTTTCTGGGAAACGGACGATCGAGGTCAAGCGGTCGCAGCTTGAGGCGCAGAGACAGAAGAAGGCCGGTATCCTCGCGGGCGTGCGAGAGGAAAAAGGCCTGTACGAACAGACCCTGCGTGAGCTCGAAGAATCTTCGACCAACCTCTGGGCCATGATCAGGAAGGACGAACAGGCGAGGCGCGCGGCAAGGACCTCGGCGATGTCAACGATCAAGCCGGAGGGCGCCTTACGTTCCGATCGGAACCGTCTGTCCTGGCCCCTGGAAGGGCGTGTGCTTACGCGGTTTGGCATGCAGCGCCATCCCCAGTTTGGGACCATGGTCTTTCGCCGGGGGATCGAGATCGAGGCGCACGAGGGAGAGTCTGTCAGGGCCGTGGAGAACGGGCAGGTGGCCTATGCGGACTGGTACAAGGGATATGGAAAACTCTTGATTCTTGACCACGGCAGCGGCTTCTACACCCTGTACGGCAACCTCTCGCGGCTGGGCCTGTCCAAAGGAGATCGGGTAGACAAAGGCCAGGTGATCGGGTCGGCAGGGGAGACGGGGAGTCTCAAAGGATCGAAATTATATTTCGAGATACGGCGGAGCGGGGAGGCGCAGGACCCGCTCACCTGGCTGGCGAAAAGATAGGAATCACGCTCCAGCGCGCCGTGAAGAGTGAACAGCGTCACGCGAATAGAATCTCAAAGAACTTTGTGCTTTACTTTTTGTGCAGTACAGTGATATTTTACTTACTATTCTGCGATAATTTTTTTAAGGAGAGTTATTATGCAGAACCCTCTGGAGGATGATGACATGATACGAATCAACAAAAGAAAATTTTTAATTGCTGCGCTGATCCTACTGCTGACGGGCGTCTTGATCGGGCAGGGGATGGTGCAGGCCAAACCGGATACCTATGAAGATCTCAAGACCTTTACCCAGGCCCTTGAGCTTGTCAAGCGCAACTATGTTGAGAGTCCGGACACGAGGGAAATGGTCCAGGGCGCGATCCGGGGGATGATCTCAAGCCTTGACCCGCATTCGTCATACATGAACGAGCGGTCGTTCAAAGAGATGAACATGGACATCAAGGGCGAGTTCCAGGGGGTCGGGATCCAGATCGGGGTCAAGAACCAGCAACTGACGGTCATCGCACCGATCGAGGACACACCCGGTTTCCGGGCGGGCCTCGCTGCGGGAGACAAGATCTTGAAGATCAATGACGAGTGGACCAGGGATATGACGATCGAGCAGGCTGTGGACAGGATGCGCGGCCCCAAGGGCACGATGGTGCGGCTCCTGATCCATCGCGAAGGGTGGGACAAGCCGAAAGAATTCAAGATCAACCGCGATGTGATCAAGGTATTGAGCGTCAAGTCCGAAATGATCGACAGCGAGGTCGGGTATGTGAAGATCATCCAGTTCCAGGGACAGACCACCGATGAACTGGAAAAAGCCCTGAATGGTCTGGAGTCCAAGGGAATGAAAAAACTGATCATTGATTTGCGGAATGACCCGGGCGGACTCCTCGATGCGTCGGTGGATGTGAGCAGCAAATTTTTGCCCAAGGACAAACTGGTGGTGTACCTTCAGGGAAGGCAGAAAGCCGACCGGAAGGACTTCCTGACCACTGGTTCGGACATTTCTCGGGAGTACCCGCTGGTCGTGCTTGTGAATACGGGCAGCGCGAGCGCATCGGAGATCGTTGCGGGCGCTCTCCAGGACTCAAAGCGCGCGCTGATCCTGGGCACTCAGACCTTTGGCAAAGGCTCGGTCCAGACGGTGTTCCCCCTTGAGGGTGGCGGCGGCATCAGGCTCACGACGGCCAAATATTACACGCCCAGCGGTCGTTCGATTCAGAACGTGGGTATTACACCGGACATCGAGGTGAAACTGCCCGCGGTGAAAGAGCCGAAGGAAGGCGAGTCGGTGCACGTGGTCGTCCGCGAGAAGGACCTCGATCATCACTTAAAGAACGATCTGGTCAAAGAGGATAAGAAAGAGGATAAGAAAAAGAAGGAACAGCCTGGAGGGGAGGAGGATTTCTCCATGGAGGTCACGCCCAAGGATAAAAAGGATGACATCCAGATCCAGAAGGCACTCGAAATTCTCAAGCCGGCGATGAAAGCAGAGGATGTATTCAAGAACCTTCCCGTTGAGGCGAAAAAAGAAAAATAGATTGTCTTGGTAGGACGATAGGTAACTTATTGGGAAAGCAGGGCATTATGCCCTGCTTTTCTTTTTTTGTGACAATTCTATAAAAACATCAGATATCCGGCGATTTATCTATATAATCGTTAATTTCCGGGTTAATCTGTCTAAAACAGGATATATCAATGCTTGCGTTTTTTCCTTGAGGACAATATATTAGCACTCGCCTTGACAGAGTGCTAATATTCTGATATAGTACAAAATTATAAATTCAAGAAAGGAGTTTGAGCGTATGAGTATTAAATTTAAGCCGTTGAAGGACAGGGTGTTCGTAAGCTATACCGCAGAGCTGGAGAAAACAGCCGGGGGGTTGTATATTCCCGATAGCGCGAAAGAGAAGCCGCAGAGCGGAAAGGTTGAGGCTGCTGGTGACGAAGTGAAGTCTCTCAAGGTCGGAGACAAGATCCTCTTTGACAGGTATTCGGGGTCCAAGATCAATCTCGATAATGTCGAGTATTTGATCGTGAAGGAAGAAGATGTGCTCGGTGTTCTGAGCTAAGTTCCCTGCAGGTTTCTGCGATGGAACAGATGATCAACGTATTGAATTTCGAGGAGGGATAATATGGCAAAGCAGCTTATGTTTGACCAGGAAGCGCGTGCAGCTATCCTGAAGGGCGTGAACGTTCTTACGGACGCGGTAAAGGCAACATTGGGCCCCAAGGGCCGTAACGTGATGATCGACAAGAAGTTCGGCGCGCCGACGATCACCAAGGACGGCGTGACCGTGGCCGAGGAGATCCACCTCGCCGATCCCTACGAGCACATGGGTGCTCAGCTCGTCAAAGAAGTCGCCAGCAAGACG
>JBGPIG010000039.1:0-12797 GCA_041484745.1 Nitrospirota bacterium
AAGGGCATTATGGAAGGCACCGGCAAGCCGGAGTACGGCAAGTGCGTTGACATCGTGACCAAGAGCGCCATCCATGAGATGATGCTCCCGGCGCTCCTCCCGGTAGTCGTGCCGGTGGTGGTGGGTCTCCTCTTGGGTAAAGAAGCCCTGGGCGGCGTGCTCATCGGCGCCATTGTGACCGGCCTGTTCCAGGCCATTGCCATGACCTCAGGCGGCGGCGCATGGGACAATGCCAAGAAGTCCTTTGAAGACGGCGTCACGGACAGCAAGGGCGTTGTGCATAAGAAGGGCAGCGAAGGACACAAGGCCTCGGTAACGGGCGATACGGTCGGCGATCCTTACAAGGACACCGCAGGACCGGCCATCAACCCGATGATCAAGGTCATCAACATTGTCGCACTTCTTATTGTGCCTTTGATAAAGTAAGGAGTATCCGTTTCTGCGAGGCTGCCCCATCCCAATGGGGCAGCCTTTTTTTATCATCTGCGCGGCACGGGATTCTCCGCTTGAAATTTGGCCGCAAAGTGGTATTATCCCCGAGCTATGCGAGATGTTGAGGTGCTGATAAAAGCCGGTTGTTCCCCGGATGTGGTTGCGCACTGTATTGCCGTTTCCACGGTCGCGCTTTCCCTGGCTGACCGGGTCAAGGTTCCTGTTGACCGGGAACTGGTCCGGCAGGGAGGTCTGGTTCATGACATCGGCAGGGCAAGGACGCACGGGATCGATCATGGAGTAGCAGGCGTTGAGCTCGCGAAGACCCTCGGTTTTTCAGAGGAGTGCATCAGGATCATTGAGCGTCACATCGGCGCGGGCATTACCGCATCCGAAGCTGGACGGCTCGGCTTGCCGATGAAAGCTTATCTGCCGATGACAATAGAAGAGAAGATCGTTTCGTATGCCGACAATTTGGTCAGCGGCGTGCGGGAAATGCCGTTTTCTGAAGCGCTCGACAGGTTTAAGCGCATTCTCGGGCCTGATCATGAGGGTGTTGAGCTCTTCATAAAGCAGCATCACGAGATACAGGGATGGATGAGACAAAGTCAGGAGTCAGGAGAAACACCGCTGAGTGCAATTCCGGAACGTCAAGTGCAGAGAGGGTTATGATGAAAAAAGAAGATATGGACAAGATGGAATCGGTCGATTTTTATGTCGAACCGTTAAAAAAGAGCAAGACGGACAGAGTTGTGCCGGTCAAGCTGACGGAGAACAGCAGGTTCAAGTTCCGTTGTCATAAAGGTGTGCGGTGCTTTACCGCCTGCTGCAGCAACATCAACATTGTCCTGCCGCCCTACGACCTCCTGCGGCTCAGGAAGCGGCTGGGGATGACTACCGAGGACTTCATCAATCAATATTGCGATATCGAGATCCTCGCAAAGACGCTTCTTCCCGTGATCATTCTCAAGATGAAGACCGATGAAAAAAAGAGCTGTCCCTTTGTGACGCCCGATGGATGCACCGTGTACGAGGACCGTCCGAATATCTGCCGGTACTACCCCGTGGGGATGGCAACGCTCAGAAAGAAAGACGCTGAGGGCGGTAAGGACGAGTTCTATTTCATGACCCAGGAGGAGCACTGCAAGGGCTTTGAAGAGGACAAGGATTGGACCATAGCCGAATGGCGCAAGGACCAGGAGGCGGACCTCTACGACGACGTGAACCGTGGCTGGATGGAGGTCCTGATCAAGAAAAAAACATTCGGGGAGAAGGAGTTTCCCGAGATCAAGAACCAGATGTTTTTCATGGTCAGCACGAATACCGATTATTTCCGTGAGTTCGTGTTCGGAAGCAGTTTCCTTGACACCTACGATATCCCGGCGGAGCGGATTGAGCGGGTCCGAACTGATGACGTCGAACTGTTGAAGCTTGGCTACGAGTGGCTTCGGTCCGCAATGTTTGCCGAGGAGACGCTGAAGTTCAAAGAGGGGATCACTGAAGCCCGCAAGGAACAGACCGATGCGGTGTTGAGGAAGGTTTACGGGAAAAAAGAGAAAACGCAGATCGGCGATATTGATTAGAAACGACCGCAGAAGCTGAGCTGCGTGATTCTGCGATATGCGTTCGGGAGAAAAGGAACAGGTATACCCGCGACATGGCGTACCGGACACTTTTATCCTATGAGAGAAGAACGATGAGGGCAGCTTGGATAAGCGTAGCCCTCTTTTTTTGTAAGATGTTTCCCGGCAGGGGGTAGAGTGGAATATTTCAGGAACTACGGGTCTGAAGTAATAACGTCATTTCTTCATAGATAACATTCCCGATTGAGATCCCCTGGTCAATGAACTCCGGTCCATAGTGCCTGCCGGTCTCGGTCCGGAACGTTTCTTTTATTTTCTCAATCCCCTTCATTTTTTCCCGAAAGGTTTGGTGCAGCGTTTCGGGAGGCGTCTGGTGGGCTTCGACCATGATCCAGAGCGTTCCCGTGAAGTTCTCCGGACCCCAGCGGAATTTGTCGGCGTCATAGAGCGCGTCGCTGACCATGCAGCCCGCTGCGTCATCCAGCTCACAGACGGCCTTGAAGGCCTCATGGTTCCGTATCGCATAGGAGATATAGGAGCGGCTGCGTTCATCCACGGACAGCGATTTCAGGATCTTCTCAGCTTCGAGGCTTCCCCGTACCGCGTGGTCCTGCTCACGGCGCTTGATATCGTGGAGAAGGCCTGCGATGATCGCGGCGATAAAAAGTGGGTCGATGTCTCCCTGGTCCATGCCCCGACTGCGGCCCTCGATCAGGACGATGGCCCCCGCATCCCGAGCAACAGCCTCGCAGTGACACAGCCCGTGCGCGCACTCCAATTGCGATTCGTCCAAATGTGCATGACACTTGCGGATCAGGTCGTCGGTCTTGAGCATCTCTTCGGAGCGGCGAATCGCCTCTGATTGTTCGTTGTAGAATTGGGGGCGCGAGAGTGACCGGGCCACACGGTGCGCGGTCTCCCGCAATTTTCGGTACAGCGATTCGCTCATGACAACTATAATAAACGGACACGGCAATCCTTGTCAAGGTGAGTTTTAATCGGCCTATGTTCAGATTGACAGGCCTTCATTACATAGGGTAATATGACCCTACGTTTCCGGATTTGAAAGGAGCCTCCTGTGTCGGACATCCATAGCGAACGAATTCTCATCCTCGACTTCGGTTCCCAATACACCCAGCTCATAGCCCGCAGGGTGCGCGAAGCAAAGGTCTATTGCGAAATATTTCCCTACAATGCGGGCCTCGAGAAGGTCAAGGCCTTTCGGCCGAAGGGGCTCATTCTTTCCGGCGGTCCGTCGAGCGTGTACGACACGGGCGCGCCGCTTATCGACCAGGCGCATCTTGACCTCGGCGTGCCGGTGCTCGGCATCTGCTACGGTATGCAGCTTTTAACGCATATCCAGGGCGGCGTGGTCGCCAAATCGCAAAAGCGCGAGTTCGGCAGGGCCAAGCTGATAATAGATCACAATACCGGTTTGTTCGACAGGGTAGGTCCAAAACTCGGGACCCCGAACTCTAAACTCGAAACTGATGTATGGATGAGCCACGGCGACCGCATCGAGAAAATGCCCGCCGGTTTCCATGCAATCGCCCACACGGAGAACTCGCCGACCGCGGCCATGGCGGACGAAAAGCGGAAGTTCTATGGCGTCCAGTTCCACCCCGAGGTGGTGCACACGCCCCAGGGAGTGCAGATCCTCAGGAACTTCGTGTATACGATCTGCGGGTGCAGTCCATCATGGACCATGGCATCCTTTGTGGACTATTCCGTCAGCGAGATACGAAAGACCGTGGGGAACAAGCAGGCCGTATGCGGCCTTTCCGGCGGTGTGGACTCGTCCGTTGCCGCGGTGCTCGTGCACAAGGCCATCGGCAGACAGCTTACCTGCATCTTCGTGAACAACGGTGTGCTCAGGAAGGACGAGGCGGAGAAAGTACAGCATACCTTCAAGGACATGGGGCTGAACCTCAAGTATGTTGATGCCTCGTCGCAGTTTCTGGACAAGCTCAAGGGCGTTGAGGACCCGGAGAAAAAGCGGAAGATCATCGGCAATACCTTTATTGAAGTCTTCGAAAAAGAGGCGCAGGAAGTGGGCGGCGCGGAGTTTCTTGTCCAGGGCACGCTCTACCCCGATGTGATCGAGAGCGTTTCATTCAAAGGCCCGTCGGCGGTGATCAAGTCGCACCATAATGTGGGCGGCCTGCCCGAGAAGATGAAACTCAAGCTCGTGGAGCCGCTGCGGGAACTATTCAAGGACGAGGTGCGGGCCATCGGCCGTGAGCTCAAGATGGCTGACGATATCATCGACCGCCAGCCGTTCCCGGGCCCGGGTCTTGCCATCCGCATTCTCGGCGAAGTAACGGAAAAAAGGCTTGCCATTCTGCGCGAGGCGGACGCCATCGTGATCGAGGAGATCAAGAAGGCGGGCCTGTACAAGGAAATCTGGCAGTCATTTGCCGTGCTGCTCCCGATCAAGACCGTGGGTGTGATGGGCGACGAACGAACATACGAGAATGTGGTCGCGATCCGCGCGGTCACGAGCCAGGACGGCATGACCGCTGACTGGGCGAAGATCCCCTACGAACTTCTGGGCGTCATGTCGAACCGGATCATCAACGAAGTGAAGGGCGTGAACCGCGTGGTGCTCGACATTTCGTCCAAGCCGCCGAGCACGATCGAGTGGGAGTAGGGGAGCCTTGTTGCCCGCATATGTGGCGTCTGAGTAGCATATATTGATCGTCTCAAAATAGTATTGAGGTACCACCAGTTCGTCATCCCCGAATTACTTTATCGGGGATCCGGAAAATGCTTATAAAGACCGGTTTCCCGCTCAGAATCATTGCGGGAACGACGTTCATAAAGGGACCACCCTGTCGTTACTATTATACCGTTAATAACTTATGAACATCATCCATTTCTCCCCCCATTTTCCTGATAACTATTACCAGTTCAGCGCCGGCCTGAAGCAGGCAGGCGCCACGGCGCTGGGCATCGGGGACGCCCCTTATGACAGCCTCCGTTCGGAGCTGAAGGCCGCTCTGACGGAGTACTACCGCGTGGACAGCATGGAGAATTATGACGAAGTTCTTCGCGCCGTGGGCTACTTCACTCACCATTATGGCAAGGTGGACCGGATCGATTCATTTAATGAATATTGGCTCGACCTGGAAGCACAGATCCGGACGGACTTCAATATCTTCGGCCTCAGGACAGACGGGATTGAACGGGTCAAGCGGAAGTCGCGGATGAAGGAGGTGTTCCGGAAGGCTGGGATCGCCGTTGCCCGGGGTGTGGTTGCACCGGACCTGACCTCCGCCCGGGCCTTCGTCCGGGATACCGGCTTTCCCGTGGTGGCGAAGCCCGACCGCGGCGTCGGTGCGCTCAATACATACAAGATCGGGAACGACGCGGAGCTGGTGTCCTTTTTCGCGACCAAACCGGACAGGGACTATATCCTGGAGGAGTTCATCGACGGCGACATCATGAGCTTTGACGGCTTGACCGACCATGACGGGAAGATCGTGTTCTGCACAGGCCACGCATACATGAGCGGCATCATGGAGACCGTGAACGAGGATGATCACATCTGGTACTGTTCCTATCGGTCATTGCCGGAGGATCTGGAGGCCGCGGGAAGGCGAGTGGTAAACGCATTCGACATCCGGGTGCGGTTCTTTCACATCGAGTTTTTCCGGACCCGCAAGGAGGGGAAGATCGTCGCCCTGGAGGTGAACATGCGCCCGCCCGGAGGATACACGACGGATATGTTCAACTATGCGAACGACATCGATATCTACCGGGAATGGGCGAATGTGGTGGTCCACAACGAGTTCCGGTCCACCTACGAGCGAACATATCATTGTTGCTATATCGGGAGAAAATTCAACAAGACCTATGAACATACCCACGAGCAGGTGCTGAAGCAGCTTGGCAGCAGCCTGGTCTTCCATACTTCCGTGAACGGTGTGTTCCGGTCCGCCATCGGCGATTACGGATATCTTGTCAGGTCCCCGTTCATGGATGAGATAAAAGACGCGATCGCGTTCGTGCACGGAACGGGAGGGGGGCGGCCATGAACCGGGAATACCACACCTGGCATAGCCCGAACCTCGGTCAGGACATGGAACTTCTCGTTTTCGGCGGCGGTGGGCAGGCCTTCATCGTTTTCCCCACCTCGAGCGGCAGGTTCTTCGACTTTGAGAACAACGGGATGGTCCGTGCTGCGGAGCCGTTCATCGAGAACGGCAGAATTACGCTCTTCTGTGTCGACAGCATCGACCGGCAGTCCTGGGACAATGCGGAAAAGCAGCCCGAAGAGAAGGCCCGCCGCCATAATGATTATGAGAGGTATATCCTTGAGGAGGTTGTCCCTTTTATTCATGATCATTGCAACTCAAGCGAAAGGATCATATGCACGGGCGCAAGCATGGGCGCATCACATGCGGTCCTCTTTTTTTTCAAACACCCCGAGGTGTTTAAGGGTACCATCGCCCTGAGCGGCATATACAACTTTCGTCATTTCCTGAACAACTATCAGGGCGAAAGCCTCGATGTCTATTACAACTCCCCGCTGGATTTTCTGCCCGATTTGACCAATCCCTCGTTGCTGGAACAATACCGGAACAGCGACATTATAATCTGTGTAGGGCAAGGCGCATGGGAAGGTCCGATGATCGCTGACACGGCGAGAATGAAAGAGATTTTAGAGTCCAAGGGCATACCTTGTTGGATCGATTTCTGGGGTTGCGATGTAAACCATGACTGGCCATGGTGGCGGCGACAATTCCCTTATTTTCTGGAAAAACTGTGTGGAGGGTAGACAGGGGGAGCCGCGCTACGACCGCATGAGAAGTGAAAAACGGGGTCGTTCGGCTATCAGACTTCATTCGTACGGAGTAAAGCAGGAGGTCTACCCAGGGGTTGTTGATGCCGGAACACGAATAATGCAGCAGGTCATCCAGATGGACTATACCGCGTTCCGGATTTTTTTCGATCTGCGGGGACGGTGTTTATACTTTTTGACCGAAGGTTCCTGGAAAACAATGACCTGCTCCGGATTCGTCCTGAACGCAGCCAGCGTCAGCGTGCTTGCCCATAAGCGGCTACGTGACGAAGCCCCGAGGACTGCAGTATAAATACGACCCTTTTCCGTATCCATGGCCCCCACGAAGCAGTGCCGCGCGTTCCTCGTGAACCCGGTTTTTCCGCCGACCATATTACTGCTGGACCACAAGAGATCATCGGAATTCTCCACGAATAATTCCCTGCCCGCAGCAGTCGTGATCAGCTGTTCTTTTTTCCCAATGATCTCCCGAATAAGCGGATAGGTGAGGGCTTTTCTCAGAATGATCGTCAAGTCGCGGGCAGTAGTATATTGTCTGCCTTTGGGCAGCCCCGAAGCGGTCACAAAATGGGTATCGCAGGCCCCGATGTCTTCTGCCTTCTGGTTCATCAACGCCACAAAGGCCTCTTCTGATCCGGCGACTTTTTCGGCCAAAGCCACGGCCGCGGAATTTATGGATCTCATGAGCGCCAGATGGAGGAGGTCCGAGACAGTCAGCTCATCCCCCGCCCGAAGTCTTGGCTTAATGGAGGGGACTGCCCCGGCCTTGCTGCTCACTTTCAGCTTCGTTGCGGGATCGATGAGGTCCAACGCCACCATGGCCGTTATGAGCTTTACCGTGCTGGCCGGCGGGAGCCTGGTTGAGGAGTTCTTCGCATAAAGGACGAAATCATTTTCATCGACGACGATGCACGCCTTTGCTGAAACGACCTGCGATGACGGTGAAAAAGGAAAAGCCGACTGTCCTTTTACCAGCAGGAGAGCAAGAACGAACAGATATAAAGAGATTCTCTTCACAGCAACTCCGGAAATCGGGAATGTAATATACGAGTACCGGTAAAAAATAAAAACAATTTTCTGATTAAACTATTTATATTGTAACGCGCACTCTCTGACAGACATTCTCCTGTAACGTCGCGGGTGCGGCTGCAATGAAATTCTTCGTGCGTGCTATCTTCATTTCCGGACTAAATAATTCGCCTAACCCGTGCTGCACGCCTGGTTGATTGGGACCAATGATTCCTCCCAAAGGCTGCCATTCTTTGCAAGAATATCAGGGCGTAAGAGAAAAGTCAAACAATATACGACAATATACATCGACTTCCATTCTCTGGAATGGGATAGGTGACAGTACGGCCTGACCCTGAAGGGCTGCAGTTCGTTCGATTGATACGGAGGAAGGATTACGCGAGGAGCTTTCATCTGCTCATCGGGTAACAACGCCCCCTCTGCAAGTGAGCTTGCACGCTACTGTACTTCCTCGAGCTTAACGGAGACAGTCAACTTCGTCGTATCGCGAACGATCCCGAGGTTTACCCGATCGCCGACTTTGTATTTGTCAAATTCGTTCCTCAAGTCATCGTACGATGAAACAGGATTATTGTTTACGCTGACAATAGTGTCGCCAAGTATGAGTTCCGCTCCCCGTTGGCGAGTTCCCCTGAGGCCGGCCGCTTCAGCGGTGGACCGTTTCTGCACCGTGATGATGAGAACGCCCCGAATGTCCAGCCGTTCGGCGAGATTGGGATGGGCTATGGTGATTCCTATCCCGGGTTTGATGACCCTCCCGTATCGTATGATTTCCGGGATAACGCGATTCACCACTTCGACAGGAACAGCGAACCCGATGCCGGCGCTTGCCCCCGACGGACTGTAGATGGCCGTATTGACGCCGATGAGTCGTCCTGCGCTGTCCAGCAGCGGGCCGCCTGAATTGCCGGGATTGATCGCGGCATCCGTCTGGATCATTCCCTGGATCGTCCTGCCGCTTTCCGCATGGATCTCTCTTCCCAGCGCGCTGACGATGCCGGATGTCATTGTTTGATCAAGGCCGAAGGGGTTCCCGATGGCAAACACCTTCTGACCGACCAGGAGATTTCTGGAATCGCCGAGCGGTATGGGAAAGAGTTTTTCCGCAGGCGCGGAGATTTTGAGAACGGCGAGATCCTTATCCCGCGATACGCCGACGAGGGACGCCTTCCACCTGGTATTGTCCGCAAGAACCATCTCGATGCGGCTCGCATCTTCAATGACATGAACGTTGGTCACGACCCTGCCGTCCTTGTCCCAGATAAACCCGGAGCCGGTCCCTTTCGGGATTTCATACACATTCAGGGAAAAGAAATCACGCCGAAGCTCGATACTCGAGACGTATACGACCGAACGGGAAACATTCTTGAATATGTCAACCGCAGTTTTTTCCTCTTGGGCAAGATCACCCCGTGCAACTACCGCCCTCGGCTCCGCCTTCTCATCACGGACCTTTCCAGCGGGCGTAAAGAAAAACCACCAGACTGCCGCTGCAAGGACCAGGAAAAAAACGATCCGCCCTATGCCGAAGCTACGCTGCTCTTTCATAGCGAACGGGAATACCCCCTTAGTTAAGAATAGTGTACCAAAAAAACGGAGTGTTTGGGTCCCGGTGACGTTCCAGCCGAGCGGCTTCTACGATGGGATGGCCCCAGGGTGCTGAGAAAGCGGGGTGGAGAAGGGAATCGAGAGCCTTAGAGAGTCCGTACTATCATCAATATCCGGCAGCAGGCTTTGATCAGACCGGCTTCGCAGCCCCGGATGCAGGGAAGGCGCTGCGCAACGAGTGCGTTAACGTTTTAAATGCCTTTTCAGGTTCTCTTCTCAGTTAGCTCGGCGTGACGCAGCAAGATCGGCGAGGAACATGCCCTGTAACATTTTTCGTAGTGACCCACGGATTCCGGGATGTGCATCTTTCGCATGGCATGAGCCGATCACTTGCCAAAGGGGCAGACCGGATACGTGCATTCCTTGCAATGGAGGCAGAGTCCCCCATGCCCAAGCTCGGCAAGCTCCCTCCTCCCTATCATCTCGCCTGCGAGCAGGCGCGGGAGGAGAAGATCGACAATGGTCGTCTTATGATACATGCCGCAGGCGGGAATGCCCAGAATGGGGACCAGCTCCGAGTTTTGAGCTATGAGTTCTGAGTTTGATTCACTGCGAACTTCAAGCGTTGAACGCTGAACTTTATCCAGGTACCCCACCAGCATCATGGCTCCGGGCAGCACCGGGGAACCGTAGACGACATCGACTGCACCCAGATCGCGTATGGCGAACCTCGTCACGTCGTCAGGATCAACCGACATCCCGCCCGTGGTGATGAGCAAATCAGCGCCTGCAGAAACCAGTTCCGTCAGCCGCTGCCTGATGAAATCCATGTCATCGGGCGCATAGTAAGTCCCAATGATCTCGCCGCCGAGATCTTCGATCTTTTTTGCGATCACCGGCGCGAAACAGTCCTTGATCCTCCCTTCGTAGACCTCTCTGCCGGTGATGACCACGCCCGCCTTGGGTTTCCTCATTTTTTTGACCGAGACGACTCCGCTCGCTCCTGTGGCGCGTACCTGACCGGCAATCGAGACCGCTTGCCCGATGATGGCCCGTTTCACGACAAGAGGGACGGCCTTGGCGCCCGCGATAACCCGGCCTTTCTGCACCACCGTGTTGCTATGGAGCGTGGAGCATAACACTTCGCCGAGCAGGTTGAACCGGAGCAGGGCGTCCTTATCGATCTTCAGCAGGCCGTCGCGGCCGGCGATCAGGGTAATCTTGCCCTCTTTCGGTTCTCCCTGCATCGCTACCCCTTCGCCCATGAGGGATTCCGCAAGGGCAAAGGCGGCGTCATCCTCGTGCATCTCGTCGTGAGCGAGGTTCAGCACGAACAGATGATCCTTCCCGATCTGTTTAAAGCGGAGGATATCGTCGCGCTGGATCACATGCCCCTTCTTGAACGCCCGGCCCTTGAATTCGTCTTTCCGGATCTCGGTCACATCGTGGGCCAGGATCATCCCGACAGCCTCTTCTATGGGAATGGCCTTGGTCATCGGGCTTGCAGTTTGACGACAAGCACTCTCATGGCACATGTCTCTCTCCTGTGTTTAGTCCATTCGCGCGCATCGCGAACCTGGCAACGACGGCACGATAATCTTCTTCGGTATCCATGTCCAGGACAACTCCTTCATCAGGAACATTGACCACCAGCACCCGGTCGCCCTCGTCGCGGATCAGTTCACGCAAGGTGGGCAGAAAAAAGATGTCGCTGATGACAGGGAACGGGAAAAGACTTGGATGCCCGCGCTTTCCCTCGAAGGCAGGGATGATGATCCTTTCCGGCGACTGTTGATGAGCGTCGATGATCGCCTGGTACGTACTGCGGCTGACGAGCGGGTGATCGGCCAGGCACACCAGGACCCCTGAACAGGTTTCATCCACGGCGCGCAGCCCGATCCGCACCGAATCGGCCATCTGGCTGACCTTTGCCTCATTCCTGACGATGTTTGCGCGGGTACCTTTCAACTCCTCGGTGCACGCATCAAATTCTGCTCCACAAACGACAACGATGTCGCTGATCCCTGCTGCCGCGAGCGTGTCTATGCAATGCCGGATGACGGCCTTATTGCCGAGACGGAGAAGCTGTTTTGAGGTCCCCATCCTCGTGGAGGAGCCTGCTGCAAGAACGAGCGCCGTTGCGCGATACTCCATTCGCTCTCCTTTTCTGGATGATCTGCGCCATGATGCTCACGCTGATCTCCTCGGGTGTGACTGACCCGATCTCCATGCCGACGGGTATGATGACCCTGCCCACGTCCTCTTTTGAAAAACCGCTTTGTTCCAGCGCCTTGCTCAGCAGGGCCTTTTTGCGCCTGCTCCCCAGGAGGCCGATGTACCCCGCGCTGGTCCGGAGCGCGGCCTTCACCGCGTCGAGATCGTGGTTGTGGCCACGGGTCGCCACGACGACGAAGGTGCCGTTCTCAACCGTCACGCCCTCGAAGGCACGATCGAATTCCGTTACCATCAAGTCGTCGGCATCGGGAATGTTATCCTGGTTGGCGAACTCTCGACGGTCGTCCACTACGGTCACGCGGAACCCGGCGAAGCGCGCGAGCCCGGCCAGCGTCTTGCCCACGTGGCCCGCGCCGAGGATGACGAGATGAGGTTCGAGCATCAAGGGCTCGATGTACACGAGTACCGTGCCGCCGCATACGAGCCCTCCTTCCCGTTCCGTAAGCTCAAAGGGCATTGTCGCGGGTGCTCCGTCTTTCATGGCCATGAGCGCAGCCTGCACAACATCCGCTTCGAGGCATCCGCCGCCGAGCGTCCCCAGGAGCGAACCGTCGTCGCGCACGAGCATCTTGGCGCCCTGCTTCTGCGGCGATGATCCGCGGCACTCGACGATGGTCGCGATGACCGATATCCTGCCCTGGCGTTTGAGCCTCAATGCTTCTTCGTAGATCTGCATGAATCACCTCACGGAAAGGGTCGTACGATGCACGGGTAATCGTAGCTACTTGGTACTTCTGAACTCAGAAGGATGGTATGGCGGAGAACAAACCTTTTATCCACAGATTTCGCAGATGGACGCAGATTTAAAACTAATTCAGGTTCGACTTAATCTGTGTAATCGGCGTAATCTGCGGATAAGTTTCCAGATCAACATTGCGAATCATTGCCGGAAAATATCGCGGTCGAAACTTAAAGAGTCCACCGTCTCTTGAGGTGAGGCCCACCTCCGATCGGCTGCGCGAGACGCTCTTCAATGTCATCGCGCCAAGAATCGAGGGCGCGCGCTTTCTAGATATCTGCGCGGGCTCTGGAGCTGTTGGGATAGAAGCGCTCTCGCGCAGCGCAAGCCACGTTACCTTCGTTGATAGGTCGAAGAAGATGTGCGGCCTCGTCGAAGCCAATCTCGATCTCTGCCGTATTCCTGAGGACGAAACAGAAGTGGTCCA
>JBGPIG010000040.1:0-12647 GCA_041484745.1 Nitrospirota bacterium
CCGGAGGCAGGAACTTTTCGGCGGGTATCGATTATGAAGCGTTGAGAACAATGACGAAGCAGGAGGCAGGCCACTATGCGGAAGTGGGGTATAGCCTTCTGAAGCATATCGAAGCTCTGCCGGTCCCGGTGATCGCCGCTGTCAAAGGCGAGGTCACGGGAGCGGGCCTGGGGCTTGCCCTTGCAGCCGACATCAGGCTCGCATCATCAGACGCCGTATTCTCGTTCCCCGAGGCGCGGCTGGGGATCCCCCCTATCTTCGGCTCGTCCCAGCGGCTGTACAAAACCGTGGGCATCGGCAGGGCCAAGGAACTGCTTTTTACCGGACGTACGGTGGATGCGGACGAAGCGCTCAGGATCGGGCTCGTGAATATGGTTGTCCCGGTAGATGCCCTGGATGAGGCGGCGGAGCGGCTCGCCGTCAGGATCGGCGGGAATAGCCTGAGTTCGCTTCGCGCAATAAAGATGCTCATTAACTACGGCTTGAACGAAGGCTACGAAACCGGCCTCAAGGAAGAAGTCACGGCTTTTAGCGAGGCGTTCAATCCTGATACGAAGCAGTGGGAACGATTGTAACTAAACGGGAATACGGATCAGGAATAACCTGACCCGGAACCCGAATCTCAAAGGAGGAAACAACAATGGCATTACGCGCAAAACAGATCATGAGTGAGAAAATTTCAGTGGGACCGGATACGACAGTAAAGGAGGCGGCCCGCAAAATGATGTCATACGGACAGCCGGGGCTTCCCGTCGTGAACGACAGAATGGAAGTCGTAGGAGTGATAACGGAATATAACGTGCTGGGCGCCATACGGGAAGGCATGAAGCTCAATACAATCCCAACCGCGAGAATAATGACAACGGAGCCTACGACCGCGGATATCGAGACTTCGTCCGAAGACCTCATTCAGATGATGCTCATGAATAATTTTACCTTGATCCCGATCGTGAACAAAAACAAGTATGTCGGGATGGTAAGCAGGCATTCGATCATGGATGCCTGTGTGTCGCCGGATTATAACGCCTTTTCGTTCAGTGAGCAGAAAGATCTGTGCTCCTGCGCGTGACCCCGGCCGAAACCGGCACGAAGGATGGTTTCGACGGCATATCGCAAGGGAAACGGAGAAATGCAATGTACATCGCAGATACAAAGACGTGGTATCTGGAAAGATTGATCAGGCTTCTCGCAGGGATTTTCGCGCTCGGGGGCTCTCTCCTCGGGTATTTCGCGGACCCTCGCTGGTTCCTGTTTTCGGGATTCGTAGGCGCCATGCTCACGATTTTCGCCTTGACAGGGCTCTGCCCCATGAGTATTATACTATACGCTTTCGGAGCGCGGGAGCGCTGCAAATGTTAATCGCATCGGTTCAGGAAAGGAGTATGTGCAATGCCATTTTATGAATATGTATGCGGGGCCTGCGGCAAGGACCTTGTGCTTTTGCAGTCCATGACCGCCAAGGCGGAAGAAACGGCCTGCCCCTACTGCAAAGAGACCAAAGCAAAAAAAGTCTTGTCCAAGTTCTCATCACTCGGCGGAGATCACTCGGTCTGCAGCGTCGGAGGTGGAGGACGCTCCTGGGGTGGGGGCTGAGGAAGCTGACTGGTCCGCCGTGCGCGGATTAAAAAAAGTACAAGCCTGAGGGTCAACCGACTCTCAGGCTTTTTTGTGCAAACACGAACGAATACTTTTTTTCACCACAGAGGACGCAGAGAAGAACACATCCCCCTTTGAGACTATGGCACAAGTAACCCTTCGCACTTTTTCCCACCCCCGGTACTGGTATGCATGGCCGGTTCTTGCCCTCATGTCGATCATGAGTTGGATGCCATCCCGCATGCTCTGGGTTCTCGGTGGCATCCTGGGCTCGTTCTTTTCCTGGCTCCCCTCACCTGCCCGCCGCTTCGCCGAGAAGAATATTGAGTTGTGCTTCCCGGACAAAAGTTTCGAGGAACGCCGCAAACTCGTGAAGCGGCATTTCCGGTTGAGCGGCTTCGCCATCCTCAGCCTCGGCATTACCTGGTTTGCTCCCGGCTGGAGGATGAAGCAATTCATCAGTGTTCGCGATAAGCACTATCTCGATGACGCCTTTGCCTCGGGAAAGAACGTCATCCTGCTGGCGCCGCATTTCATCGGCCTTGACATGGGAGGCGTGCGCCTGTCCATGGAGAGGAAGTACGTCAGCATGTACCGAAAATCCCGGGACCCTCTTCTCGAATACCTGTTCCAGCGTCGCGAACGGTTCGGCGCTATTGTCGTGGAGCGTCATGCGAGCCTGAAACCCATCCTCCGCCTCATCCGCGAAGGACGGCCCTTCTACTATTTGCCGGACCAGGACATGGGTGAGCGAGCAAGCGTGTTCGTCCCGTTCTTCGGCATTCCCGCGGCAACCGTGACCGCACTGAGCCGCATTGCCGAAACAACGAACTCCGCGGTCGTTCCCTGCATCACCCGCATCCTGCCGTACGGACGCGGATATGAGGTGCGTCTGTACCCCCCGTTCGAGAACTTTCCGACGGATGATCCGATCGCCGATGCCCGGCGCATGAACCAGGAGATCGAAAAGTGGGTCCGCGAGATGCCGGAGCAGTATATGTGGTCCTACCGGCGCTTCAAGACCCGGCCGAACAATGAGCCATCGTTATATGAATAGTACAAAGTATAGAGTAGCGGCAGATAAACCAGTTCAAAGTTCACAGTTCAGAGTTCAATGTAACGCCAGAAAAACCGATGTCAAGTTTAGTGGAACGCCAGAGAGGAGAACGAAATGGCAGAAGAAATATCAAAACTTATCAACGCATTCATTAAAAGCCTCAAAGATGACAAAAAAAGAGGGCTGAAAACATGCTAGCGCTTTTTGAACTGTGAACTTTGAACTGTCTTAATGCCCTAAACTCTGAACTTTGAACTATGAACTTTGAACTATGAACTGGCATCTCATCGATTCCGGACCGAACCTCGGCGCCTACAACATGGCCGTAGATGAAGAGCTGCTCGCCCGTGCGCAAGCCGGCGAGTCCGTGCCTGTGCTCCGGTTATTCACCTGGGACCCGCCCGCGGTATCGATCGGCCGCTTTCAGAAAAAAGATGCCGCCGTTGATGCAGACACCTGCAAACGGCTCGGCTTCGACATCGTTCGCCGCATCACCGGCGGCAGGGCCGTGCTCCATGATCAGGAACTCACCTACAGCATCATCTCGCGCATCGACAATCCCCTCTTCCCCTCCAGCGTCCTCGGCACCTATAAAGTGATCGCAGGCGGCCTGCTGGCCGGACTCAAGGACCTCGGCATCGACGCTGAGATGGTATCGCGTTCAGGCAGGCATACGGGCCTCGTGAAAAAGGACGCAAAGGACCCGGCTTGCTTCTCTTCTCCCTCGTGGTACGAGATCTTGGTCCATGGCCGGAAGATCATCGGCAGCGCCCAGCGCAGACTATCCGGCGCCTTCCTCCAGCACGGCTCGGTCCTCCTGGATTATGATCCCACACGCGAAGCCGAGGTAATTCCCGGCGGATGCAGTGGGGACGTCGTCACCTCGATCAGACAGGAACTCGGCAGGGAGGTCACCAGAGAAGAAGTAAAGCAGGCGATCGTGAAAGGGTTCTCTGAAGCGCTGGGGATAGATTTTACGACGTAGTTTATTTATGGACATTGGATACATGGTCATCGTATGTACCGAATTATTTATAAATTCATCAATATCTCACAAAGTCTCTTCGGCAGTCAGGCGATCCGTGCGCTTTCAAAAAATAAGATGCGGAGCGCATTGTCGGCAATCGGGATTACCATCGGCATCGCCGCAGTAGTGTGCGTGGTGGCCATCGGCACGGCAGGTTCGCAGCGCGCCGAGGAGCAGCTTCATAATCTGGGGGATAATCTGGTGTGGGTCGAGGCCGGTTCTCGCAACGTGAACGGGGTGCGGTCCGGCAGCCATGGCATGACCTCCCTCACCATGGAAGACGCTGAGGCAATCCTTCATGAAGTGCCGTTTATTAAAAGTGTTTCTCCACAGGTTGACGGGAGCGTGCTCATTGCCGCGGGGAAGCTCAATTGGACGACGCATTACCGTGGCGTCACCCCTGAATTCTTGGAGATTAGGCGCTGGGAATTGGCGGAGGGGGAACCCTTTACGAGAGAAGACGTGGATCATGTGGCAAATCTGGTTATCATCGGCCAAACCGTGCGTCAGCAGCTCTTCGGAGTAGAGGAGGCGGTTGGACGGGAAGCGCGTATTAATAAACAGATATACCGGGTAATCGGTGTACTGGCGCCGAAAGGCCAGTCTGCTACCGGCCAGGACCAGGATGACAACATCTTAATGCCCTATACTACGGCACAGAAGAGGCTCCGGGGCAAGGGATTTTTGTGGCTGGACGATATTATGTGTTCGGCCGAGTCCATGGACGCGGTTAAACCCGCCTTCGCGCTGATCAATGAACTCCTCCGCGAGCGACATCATCTCCGGCCGGGCACTGATAATGATTTTAACATTCGTCGTCCGGAAGAAGTGATCAAAGTCCAGATCGCAGCGAACCGGACACTCTCACTATTTCTCATCAGCGTCGCCTCCATCTCTCTTCTGGTCGGCGGGATCGGGATCATGAACGTCATGCTCGTGTCCGTGACCGAGAGAACCAGGGAAATCGGTATACGCATGGCGGTCGGAGCCAAGACCTCTGCCATACAACTGCAGTTTCTCGGCGAAGCCGTCATATTAAGCCTCTTCGGCGGTCTTTCGGGAGTCATAGCGGGTGTGATCAGCTCTTTCATTATGGGGTATGCTTTGGGATGGCCGATGGCTATCCCTCTGGAAGCCCTCATCGTCGCTCCAGTATTCGCCATCGGGGTCGGCATCTTCTTCGGCTTTTATCCGGCATGGAGGGCCACGCAGTTGGACCCGATCGCCGCTTTGCGGCGTGAGTGATTGAAAATGTCCTGTCGGATTTGACTGAGTACTTAGTTAAAAATGATCTTATTAACAAAAAAGTGTTTTCAAATCTAGAAATGAAAAAGCGGACCTAACTTTTCAATCATGGTCAGCTTTTTAGGGACCACGGTAACTTCTTCTTCAGAAATGCTATTGCCATTAATGTGGACGATTTTATAAAAAAGGACTTCTTCTTTCTTTTGCTCTAAAACATCATATTTTACTCCCGTGACAACAGTACTATGAGGGCTGTTGACAATAACTGAATAAACAATTTTTACCCTGAATGTTTCCATCAAGGCAGTAAATCTCTGGTTGTCCAGGGGGGCGGCATAGGTAACGAGAAATATATTTTGGCTCTTTTCTCCTTTTTGCAGTTCTTTTTCCAGCCACTCCAGGTCACTCTCGTTAACAGTAATCCTGGATGTATCAAGAAAAACAAAAAATGAATTCTGATAGGTGAAACTGGAATTTTTAGGGCCGAACAGCTGTAAAAAAATCGGCTCTCCCCGGCCCGTCAGTTCCTGAACGCCGATGGCGGTATAAAAGGGTACCTGGAGCCTGTCGATCTGATCGAGAATCGCCTTATATCCTCTTTTCTTGCCCTGTATGACAAGGTCGCCTGCATGGATCAGGAATGCCGGATGTCCTTCATTAATAGAGTCAAGAAGCTGGTTTAACCTGAGACCGGCCTCGTGGGTATCTCCCGTGATCGCAAAATCAAAATGATCCTTGGATAGCTTTGGCTTCAAGCTGACAATCGTACTGTGAGTGGCATTTAAAGAAATCCCGAAGTTAATCGTGAGGGGATCAAGCACCAAGGGTTGATGGATATGTGCGTTGCCTTGAACAGCGGTTTCGACAGCTTTAATATTTCTTACGGTCACATTAATCAATGGCGCCTGTTAACTCTTATTAAACTTGATCCTTGGCTGGCCGAGAGCGGTAATGAGCAGACTGTCATTGCCTAATTCGCTTATGAAACCTTGTTCAACGATAAATTCGGCGCCCTGGATGCTGCTATGAATAAGGCCGGCATTTTTATTGGTGCGAGGAAGTGAGATGAGAGCACCTGAAATGCCGTAGACGGCAAGGCCCAGGAGCAGAGAAGCTGCGACTGCAACCACAACGATCTTTAAGCCCAGCTTATTGTGCAGATGTTTTTTACGCTGGTAATATCGATTAAGATAAGAGGCGACCAATAAGAGCGCGATGGTAAGACCGGCTAATCGGAACAGATGAAAGAAGCGTAACATAACATCCAGGCTTTTGCCAAAGGCAAAAGTTGCACCGGCCACAAAAGTTATAAATGAGACAGCGGCAGTGATATTAAACGACAAAAACCTGGGGTAGTGCATATGCGATATGCCGGCAATCAAAGCAGCTGTAATGCGAGTCGTTGCAAAGAAGTGGGCGGTAAAAACGGTGCGGCCGCCCTTTTCTTTAAACAGGGCCTCCATGGCATCCAGTTTATCCTTATCTAATCGAACGTAATGCCCATATTTTTCAATAAGGGGACGCCCACCGAGTCTTCCGATAATAAAGCCGATATTATCGCCGAGAACATCCCCGAGGATCGCAATGGGGATTATGAGCCATATTTTTAAAGTGCCTTGACTTGCGAAAAAGGAACAAACAATGAGAGCGGTTTCAGCTGGTACCGGGATGCCTGCGTTTTCGAGCATCATGCCGAAGAAGGCGACCCAGTAACCATGAGCAAGGATATAGGGTGATAACAGATTGATAATATATTGAGCTTCTGTACCCATGGCTACCTATTTTACATTTTTGATTGTCATACGTCCAATAGAAAGAATCCAGAAGCTAACCTGTGCTGATAATGCATAAGGTTTCGGATTTCAAGGTATTAGGAAACCATAGCTATTTAAGTGGTAGATTTTTTCACATGAGGTATTTGGCATCGCGATTCAGTTTGAGTCTAAAGATTGGGACAACGTTTGCTGAATGTTGTTGAATTATGAAATGAAATAAGCTAACATTATAACAAAGCGATCCATTTTTAATGTAATAAAATAAACGAGGAGGGTCTTCCATGGAAGGTCTCTTTCAACCAATGCATTTGATCGTTATTTTGGTGATCGTGCTGATCATCTTTGGTCCCGGCAAGCTGCCAGAGCTTGGGGAAGGACTCGGTAAAAGTATTAAGGCATTTAAGAAAGCAATGAACGAAAAGGATGAACCCACGGAAACGACCAAGTCCATTTCGCAGGGTAATGAGAAAATTAAGTGAATTCATAGAGACACTTTATTCTCATGTTTTTAATAAAAGCGAACACTGCCATCGCTGAAAACAATAAATAAAGGTACACGAGGAGGAACTACACTATGGGGAGAGGTCTTTTTCAACCGATGCATTTGATTTTGATTCTGGTGATCGTCTTGATCATCTTCGGTCCGGGGAAATTGCCGCAACTCGGCGAAAGCCTCGGGAAAAGCATCAGGGGATTTAAAAAAGCAATGTCTGAAAAAGATGAAGACAAATCGGAAGCCACAAAAAAGGAACAGAAGTCTTAGGCATATGATATAAGAACCGCAATGACGAACAGGTCGGCACGAGCAGGTCAACAGTTACGAAAATAGTCATGTTATTTCACCCGGTACTTTTATAGCACACCGCTTCGCTCTGTTTTCGAGAGGGCGTAGAAAACTCTCGACTGCAAACGCGGGGGCTCGGAGCCGGCAGTAACTGCACCCTCCCGTCGCCCCACTCACTTAAATGCATATTACAATCAGGAATCCTTAATAGTCCCGGATAGTGATTAGTCCGCAATAGCAGGTGTTATCAACAATGGCTACCTTTCTGATCAAGTCAAAAATTGCATCTTTTATACGATAGTTCATTCCAATCCAAAAGGCTTAACTCTCACCCGCTGTTCTGCTATAATGTATTCACTTCTCGCGCTCCGGCAACGACGTCGACGTGGTAGCCATATATTGTTTGGGACCTCTCGCTTTCAGGACGCGTTCTTATGAGCAACCTCATGCTCGCGGCAACGGGAATATTATTCTAACTCACCTACGGGAGATCAAATGACCGAGTCCCAAAAAGCGCACAAAACCATCTTTCTAAAAGATTACCGTTCGCCCGATTACCGCATCGAGACCGTGAACCTTGAGTTCGACCTTGGCGAGACGCGGACGCGCGTCAAGTCGCTCTTGACCGTAGTCTGCAACCACGACAAATGCGAGGGCATCCATCCGCTCGTGTTGAACGGCAAAGACCTTCAGCTCAAGGCAATCACGCTTGACGGCCAGCCCTTGACCGAGCATGGCTACAAGCTCGACGGCGAAACGCTCACCCTTTTGCCGGTGGCGGACCGATTCACCCTCGAAATCGAGACCGAGATCAACCCTGCTGCAAACACCGAGCTTTCGGGCCTCTATATGCCCGGCAGCGGCTTTTTTACCCAGTGCGAGGCGGAGGGTTTCCGTAAGATCACGTATTATCTCGACCGGCCTGATGTCATGGCCCGGTTCTTCACCACGATCGTCGCGGACAAGGCGAAGTATCCCGTGCTGCTCTCGAACGGCAATCTCATTGATTCCGGCGACCTGACGGACGGAAAACATTTCGCTAAGTGGCATGACCCCTTCCCCAAGCCCGCCTATCTCTTCGCCCTCGTGGCCGGAGATCTGGCATGCATCGAGGATGAATTCACGACCATGTCGGGCCGCGCGGTGACGCTCCGTATCTTTGTCCAGCATCATAACAAGGACAAGTGCGGCCATGCCATGGAGTCGCTCAAACTGGCCATGCAGTGGGACGAGAAGACCTACGGCAGGGAATATGATCTGGACCTGTTCATGATCGTGGCCACCGACGACTTCAATATGGGCGCAATGGAGAACAAGGGGCTCAATGTCTTCAACTCAAAATACGTACTCGCCAAACCGGAAACGGCCACGGACGCGGACTATCAGGGCATCATGGGGGTCGTGGGTCATGAGTATTTTCACAACTGGTCCGGCGACCGCGTCACCTGCAGGGACTGGTTCCAGCTCTCGCTTAAGGAAGGGTTCACCGTGTTCCGCGACCAGCACTTTATGGAGGACCTGACCTCCCGGGGCGTGAAGCGCATCAGCGATGTGAATGTACTCCGCACGCACCAGTTCCGGGAGGACGCGGGCCCCCTGGCCCATTCCGTGCGGCCCGAGTCATACGTGGAGATCAACAATTTTTACACCATGACCGTATACAACAAGGGCGCCGAGGTGATCCGCATGATGAGGACCATTCTCGGGCCTATAGGATTTCGCAAAGGAACGGACCTCTACTTTTCCCGCCACGATGGTCAGGCCGTCACCACGGATGATTTTGTGAAGGCGATGGAAGACGCGAGCAACGTTGACCTCACCCAGTTCAAGCTTTGGTACTCACAGGCAGGCACCCCGGAACTGCATATCACGCGATCATATGACGCAAAGACAAAGACCTATTCGCTCTTGATAAAACAGACCTGTCCTCCGACGCCGGGACAGCCGGAGAAGAAACCGCTACACATCCCGGTCACCCTGGGATTGCTCGACACCGAGGGGAAGGACCTGCCCTTAAAACTTCAGGGAGATTCGCAGACCACACCCGGGACCATCATTCTCCAACTCAGAAAAACACAGGAGACGTATGTCTTCACCGATGTCCCCCACGACCCAATACCGTCGGTCCTGCGGGGCTTCTCGGCCCCCGTCAAAGTAAAGCTCGAGCTCACTGACGATGAGCGCTTGTTCCTGATGGCGCATGATTCGGACGAATTCAATCGCTGGGATGCGGGCCAACAACTTGCCGTGAAGCTTCTCCTCGATCTTATCAGGGACCATCAGCGGGGGAAAACGCTCGGCCTCGATCGGTCATTCATCGATGCATTCAAAAAAACGCTTGAGAGCAACATGCAAGACAAGGCATTTCAGGCTTTTGCCCTTGCGCTCCCCGCTGAAACCTATCTTGCCGATTTCATGAACGTGATCGACCCGGCCGCCATCCATGAAGCCCGGAGGTTTGTACAGAAGACGCTGGCGGAGAAGCTGAACCAAAGCTTCCTTGCCGTGTACCGCGCCAATCAGGACACGGGACCGTACCATGCTGATCAGGAATCGATCGGCCGAAGGGGCCTCAAGAACACCTGTCTGGCCTATCTCATGGAGTTGGATGACCCCGGCATGCGGAGACTCTGTACGGACCAGTACCGGATTGCGGGGAATATGACCGACGTGATAGCCGGCCTGGCAAACCTTGCGAACACGGACTGCCCGGAGCGTCACGAGGCGCTTGCCTCATTCTATGAAAAATGGAACGACGATCCGCTGGTGATGGATAAGTGGCTTTCGATCCAGGCCATGTCGCGTTTGCCGAACACGCTCGATACGGTCAAGGCGCTCATGAAGCATCCCGCCTTCAATATCAAGAACCCGAACAAGGTCCGTTCCCTCATCGGCGCATTTGCGGGCAACGCCGTTCGCTTCCATGACCCGGGCGGAGCAGGATACGAGTTTCTGGCCGGCCAGGTCATTGCTCTGGATACGATGAACCCCCAGATCGCCGCGCGGCTTGCGTCCGCTTTTACGACATGGAAACGGTATGACGAAAAGCGCAAGGGCTTGATGAAGGCACAGCTCGAAAAGATACTGAAGACCCCGAAGCTTTCGAAGGACGTTCACGAGATCATCGTTAAGAGTCTGGCATAAAGTACCTTCGCCCACAATGAACGTTGTCATGACGGCACCGCGCTCTTTCCTTTACATTCTGTCCCTGATGTGTTAAAAATTCTTCATGAAATCGTTGCGTTTATCGGCAGGCTGGCTTCTCGTGCTGTTGCTCGTTGCTCCCGCCTATTCGTCGCCCTCTCCCTTCTCCGGAAAGACGATAACCCGGATCGATATCAGGGATGACCAGGGCGCGCCGTGGTCCCATCCCGAGCAAATCTTACCCCTCATCATGGTCAAACCCGGCGACGCGCTGGAGGGACCCGCGATACGGGAGGGCATCGCCACACTTTACCTCAAAAGCCTGTTCAAGGACATTCGGATCGAGGTGTTCCCCGAGGGCGACGGTGTGCGGCTCGAGTATATCCTGTTCCCGATAACCGTCGTGGAACAGGTCAAGGTACAGGGCAACCACTCGCTCTCGACCGGGACCATCAGGGACTCAATATCAAACATCGAGGGAAAAGAACTGCGCGACGAAAAGCTCTCCGCGCTCAAGAGCGATATTCTCGCTCTCTACCAGGCGGAGGGTTTCTATGATACCGCCGTGACCATCAGAAGCGAGCCGCTCAAGGAGAAGAACCGCGTAGCCCTCCTGATAGAGATCCGGGAATCGACGCCTACGCTGCTTGAGGAAATAGCCTTTTCCGGCAATACCGTGTTCAAGGACCAGGACCTGCTCGCGGTGATGAAAAGTAAAAAAGGATATCCCCTCAGACGCGACCTCCTCCTTGATACGGACATGAAAGCGATCCTCACGAAATATACCGAGGCCGGTTATCCAGCTTCAAAGCCCGGGCCCGTGGACATCGGATTCAGGGAGAACAAGGCATTCGTGAATATCCTGGGGACGGAGGGTCCTCGGGTTACGGTCCGGTTTACGGGAAACCAGGAGTTCGGCCGGGACAGGCTCGAGCAGGCGCTCTTGATCTTGTCTGAGCACGACGTTTCGGACGCGGCTATCGACAGCAGCGTGGACAAGATAAAGAACCTATACCGGGAAAAGGGATATGTCTCTATAGCGGTCGACGTCGATAAAAAAGAGACGCCGGGCCGACTCGATCTGGAATTCTCGGTCCATGAAGGGCCTCGGGTGATCGTAAAGGAAATCACGGTCCGGGGAAACACCGTGTTTACGACCAAAGAGATCAAGGGCCGGATGGCGCTGCGTGAGTCCGGCTGGTTCAGGTCACAACCCTTTCGGGAAGACCTTCTGAATAACGATATCGAGAATCTCAGCGATTTTTACCTTGACAGGGGCTACCTTTCCGCAAGCGTAAAAAAAGACATCGTCATGAGCAGCGATAAGACCGCTGCGGCGGCAGTCATCGAAATCGTCGAAGGACCGCAGACCATGACCGGCAGCGTAGTCTTTGAAGACAATATGCTCTTCTCGACAACAGAACTCCTCTCGATGATTGCCCTGAAGCCGGGCGCGCCGTTCAATGAACGGCTCATCGAGGAGGACCGATACCGCATCCTGACAGCATACTCGAACAAGGGGTACCTGTATACCAGGGTGACCAGTGAAAAAATCCCTCATGAGGGGACCGTAGACATCCACTACAGGATAACGGAGGATTTACCGGTTTCGATCGGCAGGATCATCCTCCGAGGCAACGAGCGTACGAAGGACAACGTGATCATGCGCGAGCTCCTCGTGAAGCCGGGCGACACGTATGACTACGGGGCGATCCTCAACAGCCAGCAGCGGATCTATCGTCTCGGCTATTTCAGGGTGGCCAGGTTCGATCCCGTGCATCCGGGTGAGAAGGAATACATCAAGGACATGCTCTTCACCGTGGAAGAGCGCCCGGCGGGCGCCTTTGAGGTCGGCATCGGATACGGCGACCTGGACCGGCTCCGCGGTTTCGTAGAAGTCTCACACCGGAACCTCTGGGGCACCGCGAGGTACTCGAGCCTCCGGTTCGAGGAGAGCGACATCCTGAAGCGGGCGATCTTCAATTTCCAGGAGCCCTGGTTCCTGAACTATGACCTCAC
>JBGPIG010000041.1:0-12628 GCA_041484745.1 Nitrospirota bacterium
CTTCGCTCGGTTTGCCGGGTTTCGGTAATTTTGTCGCCGAATTCATGGTGCTTCTTGGTTCCTATCGCGCGCACAGCATCCTCACAACCATGGCTGCTGCGGGTCTTGTCCTGGCCGCGGTTTACTCGCTCTGGATCGTCCAGCGGGTATTCCATGGTAAAACGAGCGAGGGCCGGAAACTTTTTGACCTTACAGCTCGAGAAACCGGCATGATGACGGTAATGGTCATCGTTATATTCTGGCTTGGACTATACCCCCGGCCTGTCCTGAAAACAGTTGAACCAGTCCTGCATGCTATTCAATCCATTAACCACGGAGAACACGGAGAGCCTCGAATTCTTGATAAAAGCAAAGCAATGAAACCACACCCCGCACTCGCGGTTTCATTCGTAAACGCCGGACGCAGGCAAAATATAACCATGGAGAACACGGAGAAAAAATCCAATAGCTATTCAAAAGACGCTGTGAACTCTGAGGTGAAGATTTTGACGTTTCCTGCATCTTATCAGGGAGGCGGCAAATGAACATCGCGGACCTGACCGCCCTTTTGCCTTTTATCGTACTGGCAGCCACCGCACTGGTAGTCATGCTGGCGATCGCTTTTTATCGAAACCACAAGCTCACCGTCATTCTGACGCTTTCGGGCTTCGCCCTCGCCGCGGCCGGCTTCCCCGCCGCGACAGGCCTGCTGCCTCGCCAGATCACGCCGCTCCTCATAGTCGACCTCTTTGCCGTCTCTTTCATCGGGCTCATTCTTATGGCAAGCTTTGCCGTCACTGCCCTTTCGTACACCTATCTGGAGGTCCATCAGGGCCATAAGGAGGAATTCTATCTTCTGCTGATCATCGCCACGCTCGGGTGCTCCGTGCTCGCCGCGGCCACTCATTTTGCCTCATTCTTCCTCGGCATTGAGATCCTGAGCGTTTCACTCTATGCCCTTGCCGCTTATCTCAGGCACAGCGATCGGGGCATCGAGGCCGGCGTCAAGTACCTGATTCTGGCGGCGGTATCGTCGGCATTCGTTCTCTTCGGCATGGCGCTCCTGTACGCGGAAACCGGCAGCCTGGAATTCAGCACGATCGCTTCGCTCGCAGCAGGACCAGGTGTTCACAACCTGATCTTTCCGGCAGGTATCGGCATGATCATCGTTGGCCTGGGATTCAAGCTCGCCGTGGTCCCCTTCCACCTCTGGACTCCCGATGTATACGAAGGGGCGCCCGCCCCGGTCACCGCCTTCATTGCCACGGTATCCAAGGGCGCCGTATTCGCGCTCGTGCTGCGCTTCTTCAGCAAGATTGATCTCCATGCCCACCCCTCTCTGTTCTTGATATTCACGATCATTGCCGTCGCATCCATGTTTACTGGCAACCTCCTCGCCCTGCTCCAGACGAACGTCAAGCGCATCCTGGCATACTCATCGATTTCGCACCTCGGATACCTGCTGGTGACGCTGCTGGCAAGCGGAGACTTGGCGACGACTGCCGCCGCGTTCTACCTCACCGCTTATTTTGTAACGACACTCGGAGCTTTTGGGGTCGTGACCCTGCTCTCAGGAATAGAACGCGACGCTGACTGTATGCAGGATTATGAGGGCCTTGCCTGGAAGAGGCCATGGCTTGCGGGCGTGTTCACGGCCATGCTGTTTTCACTGGCAGGCATCCCGCTCACCGCAGGCTTTGTCGGCAAATTCTATGTAATTGCGGCAGGTGTCGGCTCGTCCCTCTGGCTGCTGGTGACGGTCCTCGTAATCAACAGCGCCATCGGTCTGTTCTACTATCTACGCATTATCGTTACCCTCTTCGCGCGCCCGGAAGAAGACCCGGCTGTTTCAAATCTTTCCCTCGCGGGGAGTGCGGTGCTCGCCGTACTCACGGCGCTGCTCATCTGGCTCGGTGTCTACCCGGGGCCGATTATAGGTTTGATCGAAAGATCGACCCATTTTTGACGGGATTATTGATCATCCGAAAAAGTCATGATCTACCGCAGAGGCGCGGAGACACGGAGAAATGCATATTGAAAATAATAGGAACTTTCCCTGCTTCTGCGTCTCGGCGGTTTAATTCGACTTCATGCGAGTCCATCAAATAAGGTTTCCCGGAGGTCCTCATGAATACCTTGGAGAGTCTTGCCAAGCTCATCCGCTACTACAGCCTCGTCATGTCCACGGAAGCGGGCTCAGGCCATCCGACGTCGTCGCTCTCCGCTGCTGATCTGATGACCGGCCTCCTGTTCGGCGGAACATTCAAATACGATCTCGACAATCCCCTTCATCCGAATAATGACCGTTTGATCTTTTCCAAGGGCCATGCTTCCCCGCTCTTCTACTCCCTCTGGGCCGCCGCCGGGAAAGTCACGGAGCAGGAACTCCTGAGCTACAGGAAATTCACGAGCCCGCTGGAAGGACATCCAACGCTGGAATTCAAGTACACGGAAGCAACAACCGGATCCTTGGGTCAGGGGCTCTCTATCGGCCTGGGCATGGCACTGAACGCAAAATACATCGACAAACTCCCCTACCGGACCTATGTGCTCCTGGGCGACAGCGAGATGGCCGAAGGCTCGCAATGGGAGGCCTTGGAAATCGCGGCGTACTATAAGCTTGACAATCTCATCGGCATCATCGACGTGAACCGGCTTGGCCAGCGCGGTGAGACCATGTACGGCCACGATCTTTCCGTATACAAGAATAGGGTCGCTGCTTTTGGATGGGAAACCATTGTCATCGACGGCCATCGCCTTTCCGAGGTCCTCGCTGCCTTCGAATGGGCCACACGGATCAAGGACCGTCCTGTCATGGTCATTGCGAAAACACTGAAGGGTAAGGGCATTTCATTCATCGAAGACAAGAACGGCTGGCACGGCAGGCCGCTGAAGAAGGACGAACTTGCGAAGGCACTCGAAGAACTTGGTCCGGTCGATACAACGCTGCGGGGTCGGGTCGCAAGGCCCGAGAACGCTGCTCCGACCATACGAACAAGCGTGCGGGCCCGTCCCGTGTCATTCGATCCTGCCGCGTCAATCTCGACCCGCCACGCATACGGTACGGCGCTCGAGCGTATTTTTCCCCAATTCCCGAACATGGTCGTGTTGGATGCGGAGGTGAGCAACTCGACCTATGCCGAGATATTCAAGGCGCGATACCCTGAACGGTTCTTTGAGATGTTCATTGCAGAGCAGAACATGGTTGGCACGGCGCTGGGCCTGTCCATCCGCGGGAAGGTCCCCTTTGTCTCTACCTTTGCCGCGTTCCTGGCCAGGGCCTTTGACCAGATCCGCATGAGCCAATACTCCCGTGCGAATATCAAGTTCTGCGGCTCTCATGCCGGCGTGTCCATCGGCGAGGACGGCCCATCCCAGATGGGCCTCGAGGACCTGTCCCTCTTCAGGACCCTTTTAAACAGCGTAGTGCTCTACCCCGCGGACGCGGTGTCAACCGAGAAGCTCGTCGAAGCAATGGCAAAGCATACGGGCATCGCCTATATCCGGACCACGAGGAAAGACACTCCGATTATTTACCGCAATGACGAGGCATTCCGTATCGGTGGGAGCAAGCTCCTGAAGTCGAACCCGCATGACGCTGCCACGGTCGTGGCGGCGGGCATCACACTCCATGAGGCGCTCACAGCATATGAGGAATTGAAGAAAGAAGGCATCTCCGTCCGCGTGATAGACCTTTACAGCATCAAGCCCGTCGACACGGCGACGCTCATCCAGGCCGCGAGGGATACCGGGGCGATCATTACGGTGGAAGACCATTTTGCCGAAGGCGGATTAGGCGAAGCCGTCATGAGCGCCCTCGCGGGGGAAGCCACGCCTGTTCATTCACTCGCGGTGCGCACCATGCCCCGGAGCGGCAAGCCGAATGAGCTGCTGGATTTCGAGGGGATATCGAGCGCGGCGATTATGCGGAAAGTGAAGGAGCTGTACAACAGGTGATTCTGGTTGTAACTATTCAATACGTCTGGATCCAGAAGAGATTGCACCTGAGAAAAAACGTTTCTCCGCAGATTTCGCAGATGGACGCGGATTTTTATAAAAATAATTCAGGTTCGATTTAATCTGTGAAATCCGCGTAATCTGCGGATAGTATGTCGACCTGAGTTGTTATCCGTTTTTGATTTACAATTTTGAGAATTTCGTGTCTATCCGCGGCTTAATGCTGTTTCTCGGTTCACGGAAACAGCGGATACGGTTTCACCGTAGAAACCCGATTCCTGCCGCCCTGTTTCGAAGCATACATGGCATCGTCAGTGCGCTTGATGAAGGAATCCGTGCTATCGCAGTCCACATCAAGACTGGATATCCCGATGCTCATCGACAGCGGTATCGGGGTGTCATCGGTGGACCTCAGGTCTGTATCGTGCACGGCGGAGAGAAGCTTTTCCCCGAGGTTTTCCGCGCCCTTGATCGAGGTCGCCGGCAGGATGAGCATGAACTCGTCCCCCCCATGCCGTCCGGCGATGTCCGCTTTCCGGAGAATGGTCTTCAGGGTAGCGGCAACGGCCTGCAAGACCAGGTCTCCCGTGCCATGGCCATAGGTGTCGTTGATCTCTTTAAAGTTGTCTACATCGCAGAGAATAAGGGATAGTTCGGACCCATACCGCTTTGCGCGGTCGATCTCGTAGATGAGACTGTTGGTAAGCGCCCTCCGATTCACGAGACCGGTAAGACTGTCCGTGCTTGACAGGTATTCCAGCTTCTCGATGAACCGCCGCTTTTCATCTTCGGATTTTTTGCGGTCGGTGATATCTCTCGTGTATTCGATTACGTGAGATACCTTTCCCTCTTCATCAAGAATGGGATAGGTATAGATTTCCACCCAGATGTCGGTCCCGTCATACAGGGGGACGAGCTTGTCTTTCGCGCACGGGTCGGCCGACTGGAAGGTCGTGCTCACTACACATCCCTCGCAGACGGTAGTGCTGTTGTGCAGCACTTCGTAACATTTTCTGCCGATCAGTTCGCCTGCATGTTTGTTCCTCATCCACGCATACGCATCATTCACCCGAATGATCTGAAAATCGCGGTCAAAAATGCAGAACGGGTCATGGATGCTGTCAAAGATCGTATTCAAAAAACGCTCGGACCGGCGAAGCCGTTCCTCGTTCCGTTTGCGCCAGGTAATATCGCGGATGATGCACACCCGGCTTCCGTCCTCAAGCAGGGTCACCGAAGCTTCCTGAAAGTACTTACTGCCGTTCTTCCGCTTTGCAATCAGTTCTCCGCGCCATCGGCCGCTTTTTTGAAGCACCGGCTCAACAGTGCTCTGCATCCGTTCAAATTCCCTGTCCCCGTACGCAAGCCGGCATGTCTTTCCCAGCAATTCCTCCGGGCTTGCATAGCCGTTGATCACAGCATAGGCCTGGTTGACATAGACATACTCCCCGTCGCGGTTGTAAATACCGATCCCGTCCATGGACGCTTCGATCGCCGCGACATGGTTCTTGAGCGCTTCCTCGGCAAGGTTGCGTTTAGCCAGTATTCGTGCGATAACGATCCCGAAGACGAGAAAACTCAGGGTGAGGACGATCCGGAGAATGGGCTCGCGGAGGGTTACATTCAGGAGCAGCTGAAAGAACGGGCCTTCGTGAGATATGAAAGAATCGTACGCTGCATCTACAATCCAGATAAAAATAGCGGCAACTACTGAGAAGAGAATGACGGCATGTTCTTCTTTGATTTTAATCTTCATGGTTCCCCGCCACGACATCCCCGCTCTGGTCCACAACAGACGGTGAAAGTATACACCAAAAAAGGACAACAAAAAAGCATATTATTGGGACTTCAGTAACTAAGGAATCAAATTCATCTCAAAATGGACCGAATATTTTTTTCACAAAGACACCAAGACACGAAGAAAGTCTAAAATACGTAAGTTAATCAAATCTCAAAGGAACTCATATGTTACTTCATGCCTTTGTGACTTCGTGGTGAAAAGGTTTTGGTTCCGGCTTGTCCGGGGTATAAGTCATGGATGCGTCGTGAAGGATGTTCACGCCTGAAGGGAGGACTGCTCAGATGTTCGTCTTGATGCTCTCTTCCTGGATTCCCAGGACCTTTTCAACGATCTCGGCAAGCTCCTCATCGTGGTCATGGTTCAGGGTGAAGACCCGGCACTGGACTACGCGCGCAGGGATATAGTCGAAAAAATCCTTGAGCGGCTCCTTCTCCACCTTGCGGGTCGAGGGATTGAATACGTGGATCTGGCGCTCACCCATCATGAGCGGGTTGATGGGCCGCGGGTCCTGGCTCGCCATGTCCACGCAGAATTTAAGGTCTTTGAGCTTCGGCGACAGGTTCTTCTTGATGCGCTTCACAAGCTCAGGGGCATCGATAAGCGTCTTTCCTTTTTCGAAGGTCTTCATCGACAGGGTGACATCGTAGGCCATCTTCCATTTCACCTCACGGGACAGGATGGCCTTCCACTCCCGGCCGAGCGCCGCCGTAGACCCGTCCTCGGCGTTGCCCCACTTCCGCACGGCCTCGAGCAGGGACCAGTCAGTGAGCTCCAGGTATTCCCGGAGGTTTTCAGCGGGGTTGTAGGGAAAGAGCGCCGCCATGGTGTCCTTGAACAACTCTTTAAGGTGTTCGTCTATCGCCCGCGTAGTCCGGTGGTAATAAACATTGGTGTACATGTACAGCCGGGCGTTCAAGAACATATTCAGGGCCGTGAGGCCAGATTTATGGAGCGTCAGGCCCTTGTCGGTAAAGAAGGTATAGTACATAAGCCGATCAATGTCCACCGCGCCGATGGCCACACCGCACATGTACGCGTCTCGCATTACATAGTCGAGGTTGTCTACCGTGTAGATGCCGGAGAGAAGGGGCTGGAGAAACACAAGCCACTGGTGTTTTTTCGCGGTCGATGCCGGGGTAGGGCCTTTGCCGATCAGGAATGCAATCTGCTCGGGATCCAGTTTCTCTTTCTTTGCAAATTCACCGCTGGGACTGCGATGAATGTCTCTGATGATGCCGGCGAGTTCGTTTTTGATGATATGCTGGCCGAGTTTTTCGTGGGTAAGCCCGAACTGCTCAAGATAGTTGTCGTCGAAGAAATGGCCGAAGGGGCCGTGTCCCACGTCATGGAGAAGCGCGGTGACTCGAAGAAGTTCCTCGATATAATTTGCTGAAGGACAATCAGGCGCCGCGGCCTTGAGCGACGGATAGAGGTGGCGCGCGAACCTGCCGGCCAAATGCATCGCGCCGAGCGAGTGCTGGAACCGGCTATGCTCGGCCGAGGGATAGACCCACCGGGCGCTCTGGAGCTGGTAAATCTGGCGGAGACGCTGCATCCACTGCGTATCGATGAGGTCCTTCTCGGTCCTCTCTCCCGCCCCGCGGGGTGTGGTGAACGAGATGTACCCGTGGACCGGGTCGCCAAGCAGTGCCGTACCGTCGTAGAATTCTTCGCCTCTGGTCAGTTCACGCATGAAATCATTATACCGTGAAATACTGATGAGTCAACCTGAAAGTGGCCGTACAGGGGACAACGGGGATGGGTATGCCGAGAGAAGCCGGCGGAGAAAAGCGCTATGGCATGATATACGCCAAGGCGCCTTCTTCAACGGAAGAGAAAATCGACAGCATTTCCTTGTTCGTCAGGGAAATGAACGGGACGTCCGCCTCCGGCGGCGGCGCAGCCGCGCGTTTCCCCTGGATGATGAGGGACTTTCCGAATATCAACGCGGCGCGATTTCCTTTGCCCTCTGTTTTTTTTGTAAGGACCAGCGCCCCGGTCTTGAGCTCATCCCCGGAAATGTTCTTTGACCGGATGAATCGGAAATCCGTGAGCACCCGGTTCTTGAACTTGAGTTGCCCCGAGTTCTCCCTGAAATTGAGGATCAAGTACTTCGAATCAACTGCGCACATCGCTTTTTGAAAGAGCAGGCCATCCTGCTCGCGCCGGAGCATTTCGATCCTTGCTTGCAGCGCCTGGTCCTGTTTCCTAAGGGTATCGCGCTCATCCCCTTCCAGTCCCCCTCCATCCGCACCCATGAGGAGCACGGCAAATAAGAGGAACAAACCGACTTTTTTATCATGCACGCCACTCCGCATTCAATTCACTCCGAAAGAGATTAACGCACAAATACAAACGATATACTTATTATATTCCTACGGAATCCCCCTCTCCCCACCCTCTCCCCGCTGGGGAGAGGGCACAGGTGAGGGGCAAAGCTGCACCAACGTTATATGCGTTCGTATTAGTAAAGGTACACCTTCGTCCCGATCTTCACCGACTTATAGATGAGTTCAAGGTCGTCGTCGCCGAGCGCGATACATCCGTGCGTAAAGTGGGTCCCGAGAAGATTAGCCTCCTTCGTGCCGTGGATCATATAGCCGTTCCCCAGGAGAAGGGCGTACTTTCCCAATACCTCGGGCATGCGACGCTCGGGAGCATCTGCCGGTGGTATGGGCATATTCTCCTCAACATACGACCAGTCGGGCCTGATCCAGATTGGATTTCGCGCTTTTTCGAGGACCGTGAAAGACCCCAGCGGCGTCTCGAAATACCATTTCCCCCCGGTCTCCTTCTCAACAAACTGACGGCTGCCGCTCCCGCAGATGGCCGTATGCAGGACAACGTTCCCCCGACGCATCGTCAGCTGGTTGTTTTCCGTGTCCACCGCGATGTAAAGCTCGTTATCCTCCAGTTCCGCAAGCATCCGCCGCAGACCCCGGTTCTCCTGCTCTAGCTGAGCAACGTCCCGCTGGAGTGCCTGGGCATGGCTCAGAAGATCTTCGTTTGTGAGGGCTATCGGGGCATCCTCAGCCCAGGCGGTGGTAAAAAGTACAACGGGGATCATCACCATCATTAGCCAAAGTATTATTTGTATTTTTTGATAAAGACTGTTTGTCATTTTCAGGATAGAGAGCTATGGACGCAGCCGAGTTTTAGTGTAAGGAGAGGGGCAAAGCTGCGTCAACGATAAATGCGTTCGTAGTAATTGACCACCGGAGCTGCACCCCTACGTGAAACTGCGTGTATTCCAGGGTTACGGCGATCCGAGAAATATCTTCCCCGGGTTCAGGATATTGTTCGGGTCGAGCGCCCGCTTGATCCGCTTCATCGCCGCAATAGCCTCCTGCCCCAGCTCCATCGGCAGGTAGGCGGCCTTAGCCAGACCGATGCCGTGCTCTCCGGTGATGCTGCCGCCGAGCCGCAACGTAGCCGCGAAGATCTCCTGCACGGCGACCTCGGCGCGGGGCATATCGGCTTCTTCGATCAGGATGTTCGTATGGATGTTCCCATCCCCCGCATGGCCGAAGTTTACGATCAGGAGATCGTGCTTTTTTGCGATATCGCCGATCATACGCAAAATCTCGGGGATCTTGCTCCTCGGGACCACGATGTCCTCGTTCACCTTTTTCGGCTTGATCGTATAGAGCGCCGGAGAGATCGAGCGCCGGGCTTTCCAGAGATTTTCCCGCTCCGAATCGGACCCGGCCCTGTTCACCCGCACTGCCCCGGCACGGGTCAGGATCTCCGCGATCCGGTCAGCCTCGCGCGCCGTGGACTCGATAGTCCCGTCCACCTCCACAAGCAGCATGGCAGCCGCGCCGTTGGACAGGTCTTCTTTGAGATATGCCTCGACTGCCCTGAGTGCGCCCTGGTCTACGAATTCGAGAGCACGGGGGAGGATCCTGCTCGCTATGATCTTCGAGGCCGCTGATGCCGCGTTCTGAGTGTCACTGAAGAAGGCCGCCAACGTCCGCACGCTCTCGGGCAGCGGCAGGAGCTTTACGGTTATTCTCGTCGCGATCCCGAGCGTGCCTTCGGACCCGACAATGAGCTTGGTGAGATCGTACCCCGCCACGCTCTTGACCGTACGCGCGCCTATGGTGATGATCTCGCCCGTGGGCAGCACTACTTCGAGGCCGAGGATATAATCCTTGGTGACGCCATATTTCACCGCGCGGAGACCGCCGGCGCATTCGGCCACGTTCCCGCCCATGGTGCAGAACTTGTGGCTCGCCGGATCGGGCGGATAAAAAAGCCCCCGTGATTCGACCTCGCGCTGCAGGTCTCCGGTGACGACGCCCGGCTCCACCACGGCGATCATATCCTCTTCGTCGATCTCGAGTATCCGGTTCATCCGTTCAAGGGAGAGGACAAGACCGCCCCGGACAGGTACGGACCCGCCGGACATGCCGGTTCCCGCCCCGCGCGGGACCACGGGAAAGAGTTCACGGTTCGCGAGCTTGAGTATCTCTGATATTTCCTGAGGCGAGGCCGGCCGCGCCACGGCCCAGGGAAGCGATTCCCGCTGCGTAGCGTCGTACGAATAGGCGACCAGCTCTTCAGGCGCGGTGGAGAGATATTCGGGACCGACGATATTTTTCAGTTCTTTGAGAACGGACGGTTTAAGCATACACGTTGTAGTCGATGTCTGAAAAAGGGTTGTCCAAATATTCTATATGACCGAGCCACCCTTCGTCAATGCCGTTTGCCTTGATGTCATGGTACAGCTTGTCGAACCTGAGCAGATGCTCCTTCGTTCTCTTGACCGCGTACTCCACATGACTGCCGGTCTTCATGATGAACGCCCAGTCCGAACTCTGTGCAAGGAGCGTTTCACGCGCTGCCTGGTTCAACGCTCTGCGAAGGAGACCGTCGGCGTGGGGATACGTCCGCGCAAGCTCGACCATGCGGTCCGCCGTCTTGTGCAGATGCCGGTAGATCCAGTCGTTCGTTTCGTTGAGCCATACCTCGGCGTAGCCTTTGTAGCCCCAGCTTGAGGGAGAAGGGGTGGAGATCTGGCACAGCGGGTTTTCCTTCAGGTACTCGGACGGCGTGATAAGGCGCACGGTCTTTTGGTCGCAGGCGGTCTTGCGGATCAAGAAGTTTATCCAGTCAGGACCCTCGAACCACCAGTGGCCATACAGCTCCGCATCGTACGGGGCGACAATGATCGGCTTCCGGTCCTGAAACATTCCGGCAAGCCACTCAACCTGCTTCTCCCGGTTGAACAGGAAGTTTCCCGCATGGTCGGCGGCCCGATCGAGGGCCCCTTGCCGCACATAGGGCTCCTTCTGGTTCGATTTTCCCGTGATCTTGAAATACTTGATCCCGAGGTTGACGCGCACGCCGTCCGGGTTGATGTAGGGCCTGACATATTCGTAATCCAGGTCAAAACCCACATCGCGGTAAAAATCGCGGTAGTTATAGTCGCCGGGATATCCCTCGATGGAGCTCCAAACCTGCTTGGATGATTCTATGTCCCTGCCAAAGGCGGCCACGCCCGAGCGGCTATAGATCGGCGCGTACACTCCGTACTTGGGCCGGGGGTTTGCGTGGAACACCCCGTGAGAGTCCGTGAAAAAATAACGTATGCCGGCTTCGTGCAGGACCTCATCAAGCCCTTCATAGTATCCGCACTCTGGCAGCCAGATGCCCTTCGGTGGCCTACCCAGGTGCTTTTTGTACTGTTCGACAGCGACCGAGATTTGTGCGCGGACGGCGTTCCGGTTCATCATGAGAGGCAAAAAAGCATGCGTGGCCGCACACGTAATGATCTCCACCTTGCCCAGGTCCTGGAATTTCTTAAAAGCGTCCACGAGGTTGCGGCCGTATTTTTCCTCGAACACAACGCGGGCGTTCAGGAACATCGTAAGGTACATACGGGCGAGGCCGTGGAACTCCGGCATGTCCTTGGTCCGTTCGATCTCCTTCTCGGCAAGCTCAATAAGTTTGCTGATATGCCGCACATACCGCTGCTGAAGCAATGGATCGGTGAGCATACCGATGAGCGTGGGTGTCAGGCTCATGGTGATGCGGAAATCAATACCGTCGTTCACCAGACCGTCGAACACGGTGATGAGAGGGATGTACGTCTCAGTAATCGCTTCGAACAGCCAGTCCTCTTCAAGGAACTGGTCATGCTCGGGATGTCGCACATAGGGCAAATGGCTGTGGAGCACCAGCGCCAGATAACCTTGTTCCATTCCTCCTCCGTTTTTTATCACGTTTACCCTTTTCCTGCTCTTGCCCTTGACACCATTTTTTTTCTTGACCATGCATACGCCTTCCCTGAAACCCTAACCCCGACAAACCGAAACCAATTTTGCCACGATGGCCAAGAAGAGGGCCACCCTGAAACAAGTACAAAGGCACGAAGAAATACCGGATGATTATCGGGTCTTATTTAACCTGTTCATGTTAAAGCTATCTTGGTGTCTTGGTGTCTTTGCGGCAGTATTATTGATTCCATAATGTGAGCGGTCGATGAGAAACAGTCAAAAGAAAAGTCCATCCATGAACGGATGGACTTCAAAATCGTGAGTCACTGCACGAACCCTTGCTGCAACAAGTACCCGGCCCCGCGGGTGTTACTTCCTTTTTGCCCGATCCCGCGAAAACATGCCCGGCGAAGTGATCTCCAGCTCCCGTCTCCGCCGGAGCATCTCCTGCATCTCCGGAGATGAAACGCCGCGCCGGAAACCTTCCGGATAGCCGTAAAGCTTCCAGAACTCCTCATCCACGAGCATCCACTCCTCGTCGATCACATCGGACACGCCGTCACGAGGCATGGTGATGTAGTTCGAGCGCGCCAGCGTCAGAAACTTCCCCTCGGGAGAGAGGAGTCCCAGATCTGCGCAAAACGAGTGGGTCGGCCTTCCGAAATCGAAA
>JBGPIG010000042.1:0-12409 GCA_041484745.1 Nitrospirota bacterium
CCGAGAATGTCCATGCCGCCGAAGGTGCCGAGAGAGAGAATAAATATGAAAAGCCCAAGCCACAATGCCATCCAGTCTTCACTAATGCCTTTGGTTTTTTCTTCCATACAGCTGTGGTCCCCCTTTCCTGATATGAAAAAATCTTCCAATCAATAAGGAACTAACCCTGTTGCATGCTGGAAATACTCAGGCAAATGACGGCTCCGCCACTCTCTATCACCCCCTCTTCAGTGTTCCTTGTTGTTAGTCTATTAAGTCCCTCCACGAATTCATTATAATGATTTGCCGATATTCGGTCGTCACGATGAGATCATAGGGCTGCGTACGGCTTTGCGACTGATGCCCTGAAATTTCAACCGATTATGATACTCCAATCTACTGTTGTCAAGCGGTTTTTCGGGATCGTTTGACCAGCTTCTCGATCTCTACTGCGAAGAACACGACCGAGGACAGTGCCAGAACGGTGGCCAGCTCGGCGAACGAGAGCGGCTGGGTCTTGAAGATGGGATTCAGGAAGGAGACATAGATGGTGGCTAACTGGAGTGCTACTGTGACGAAGACCGTTAGCGCAAGAGGTTTATTGGTCAGGATACCTTGTGTGAACAGGGACTCTTGTTCGGAGCGGATCGCCATCACGTGGCCCAGCTGGGTGAGACAGAGTACGGTGAATACCATGGTTTGCCAATGGTTGTCACCGACATGGATGGCCCATGCCTGGAGCGAGAGTGTGACCGCGCCCATAAGCAGGCCTACCCAGACCGCATGGACGCCTAGACCGTAGGCAAAGAGGCTCTCCTGCGGTTTGCGGGGTGGTCGCTTCATAACGTTTCCTTCCTCGGGCTCCATGGACAGGGCAAGCGCCGGGAGGCCGTCGGTCACCAGGTTGATCCAGAGGATGTGGATCGGCAGAAGCGGGATCGGGAGGCCCAGGAAGGGCGCGAGGAACAGGGTCCAGATCTCTCCGGAGTTCGTGGTGAGGAGGTACTTGATGAACTTCCGGATGTTGTCGTAGATCTTCCGGCCTTCCTTCACGGCCTTCACGATGGTCGCGAAATTGTCGTCCAGGAGGATCATGGACGAAGCCTCTTTTGCCACGTCCGTGCCGGTGACGCCCATGGCCACGCCGATGTCGGCGCGCTTTAGCGCGGGCGCGTCGTTCACGCCGTCGCCGGTCATGGCCACATAATGGCCCTTGTCCTGGAGGGCACTCACGATCTTCAGCTTCTGCTCCGGGGCGACGCGCGCATATACGCGGATGGACTCGACACTCCGCTCGAAGGTCTCCAGCGAGAGGGCCTCGAGTTCGGCGCCGGTGATGATCGCGGCAGGGTCGTCGTTCTCGATGATGCCGACGCGCTTCGCAATGGTCCTGGCGGTCAGCGGGTGGTCTCCGGTGATCATGACCGGGATGATACCGGCGCTTCTGCAGAGGGCCACCGAATCCTTTGCTTCTTCCCGGGGAGGGTCCATCATTCCCATAAGCCCGAGTAGGACCAAGTCATGCTCCGCGTTTTCAGAGGACAGATCCGCCGGTATGCTGTCCCAGACCCGCATGCCGATGGCCATGACCCGAAGCCCATCTTCGGCCATCTTGTTGCTCACCCGTTCCAATTCAGTCCTGTCAATCGGTGCAACCCCGGGTGACGTGAGAACGCTTACGCAGTTCTCGAGCATGACCTCCACCGCACCCTTAGTGAACGAGAAATATTTTCCTTCAAGACCGGCCCCTGAACCCTGGCCCCCGGCCCCTGTCTTGTCATGGAACGTTGTCATGAGCTTCCGCTCGGAATCAAAAGGGAGTTCGGCCGTGCGGGGATACAACGCTTCCAGGTCCTGCTTTATGAATCCGTTGTTGCGGGCGGAAATAAGCAGCGCTGTTTCAGTAGGGTCGCCGAGGACCGCGCCCGAGGCATCGAGGCGGGCGTCATTTGAGAGTGCAAGGCCGGTGAAGAAAGTTCGGAGTGGAGAGTTAGGAGTTGTGAGTAAAAGCGCTTCACTCCGAACTGTCTTCCCATCCACCCACAGCTCCTCCACGGTCATTTTATTCAGGGTGAGCGTTCCGGTCTTGTCCGTGCAGATATAGGTGACCGATCCCAGGGTCTCGACGGCCGGGAGTTTCCGGACCAGGGCGTTCTGTTTGACCATCTTGCGTGCGCCGAGGGCGAGGGCGATGGTAACGACTGCAGGCAAAGCCTCGGGGATGGCAGCCACGGCAAGGCTCACAGCAACGAGAAATATCCCGACAGCGTCCTCTCCCCGCATCAGCCCCGCCGCAAAAATGATCGCGCAAATGGCGAGAACTGCATAAGCAAGCTTTCTGCCGAACGCGGCAAGCCGTTTCTGGAGCGGCGTCTTTCCCTCTTCCTCGCCCTGGATCATGGCTGCGATCCTGCCGAACTCTGTATGCATGCCCGTTGCTGTTACCACGCCGAGGCCTCGGCCATAGGTCACGGTCGTGCCCTTGTAAAGCATGTTCTTCCGGTCCCCGAGAGGCAGCGACTCTCCGGCAAGCGCTTCGATGGTCTTCTCCACGGGAGCGGACTCGCCGGTCAGGGCAGCCTCCTCGATCCGGAGCTGCTTGGACTCGATGACCCGCATGTCCGCGGGCACGATCCCGCCCGCCTCGAGAAGGACGATATCGCCGGGGACCAGTTCAGACGCCGCGATGGTCCGGTGCCCGCTGTCGCGGACCACGACCGCGAGGGACGCTGCCATGCTCTTGAGGGCTGCCATGGACTTTTCAGCGCGGTATTCCTGGGTGAACCCGAGCACCGCGTTCAGGAATACGATCACGACGATGGCCGCCGTATCAGCCGGTTCGCCGATGATACCGGAAATCACCGCCGCTGCGATCAGCACGAGGATCATGAAGTCCTTGAACTGGTCCAAGAACATCATCAAGGACGTTTTTTTCTTTTTCTCGACAAGCTCATTGGGGCCGTGGGTCTCAAGGCGTTTTTGCGCTTCTTCGGAGGTAAGGCCCTGGAGGGACGATTTCAGCTCGGAGAGTGTTTCTGGAATGCTTAGTTGATAGGAGTTCACGCGGCTTTCTCCTCGCCTTTCAAACGGAACACAGCAGGATGGAAAGGTGCGGCAGAGGCGGACAAACGACGAAACTCACGGGCCCGGGAACCGGGCCCGCTTTCTTTGAAGATATCATTAATTCAAGAGGATGTAAAGGCGGCGCGGGGGTCCGCAGCAGGTGCTTTTTAGGAAAAGGTCGACTATGGTATACTTTAAGAAGATCAGGTAAATAGGCGCCTGCATCAACCTGTCTCGACAATAAGGAATAAATGTATCGCCGTTCTTTCACGACCATTACGCTTCTCTTCCTGCTCGCCGGCTGCGCACCTAAGTCGCCCGCTCCTGAGGTATTTGATACCGGGGTCCGGTTTTCATTTTACGCACCCTCAGCGAAGAGCGTTACTATCGCCGGCGGCTTTAACCGATGGAACCCGGAGCAACACCGGCTCACGGGTCCCGACAAGAATGGCATCTGGACCATCTTCCTGCCGCTTTCCATGGGCCGCTATGAATACCACTTTGTCATTGACCGCACCGAGTGGGTTCTGGACCCGGCTGCCCCGTCAGTGGATGACGGGCTGGACGGGAAGAACTCCCTTGTTATCGTTCCCCGGTAATATATTCATGAAAACATGTAACCTTTTTTCCATTCATTCGTCTTATGATGCGAACGATGAATAATGATAGGCAGTCAGATGAAGAGGCCATAATCCGGCAATGCCTTGATGGAGACCCGGATTCCTATTCCCTCCTTGTAGATCGGTATAAAGCGATGGTATACACCTTGGCCTACCGGATGCTGGGAGACAGCGATGGAGCGAAGGACCTGTCGCAGGAAAGCTTTATTGCCGCGTATGGAGGCCTCAAGCAATTTAAGTTTGGATCCAAGTTTTCCTCGTGGCTCTACAGTATTGTTTTGAACAAGTGCAGGGATTACCTGCGGCAGGTAAAAGACACTGTGTCGACCGACGACATCTCTAACATCAGACCTGACACCGGTCTTTCCCCGGAACAGGCTGCATCGGCCCGGGAGGGGAAGTACATTCTGCAAAAGGCGCTGAACAGGCTCCCGGCGGATTATCGGGAAGTGATCATTCTAAAACATATCGAGGAACTGGATTACCAGGAGATTCAGGCCATCACGGGAACGAGCGTATCAGCGCTCAAAGTCAGGGCATATCGGGGCCGTGAGATGCTCAGGAAAATCCTGGAACAAGCAGGGGTGACCCATGGGTAACGAACGGGAACTTATGCATAAGGTTTTGGACGGCGCCGCCGGGGACGACGAAAAAAAGATTGTTGCCCGGGCCATGGAGACCGATTCCGAACTGCGGGAGGAATTCAGCGGACTCATGAATGCAGTGCGTATGCTTGAGGAGAGTGAACGGCTCCAGCCGCCGCCCGCTTTTACAGCTGAAGTGATGAGGCGTTTGCCTCAAAGGTCGCCGTCAATACTCAGCCGCCTCAGGGAATTTCTGTTTGGAAGCAGGGTGCTGCGCTGGAACATGGCGACGGCGCTGGCAACCGCGGTCATCGTCCTGGTCTCGGTTATCACCGTCTCCCGGATGCATCGCGAGCCGACCATGACAGCCTTGAGCGGCGTATCGAGTCCGGCTGAGAAAGCAGTCACGGTCCGGCTGACCTTTTCCTCTCCCCAAGCGCAGCGAGTGGCGGTTGCGGGCGATTTCAACAAGTGGCGGACCGATGCCCATGAGATGAAAAGGACGGACGGCGTGTGGAGCATCGATTTGAAATTGAAGCCCGGCGTATATTCCTACAGCTTTGTCGTTGACGGCAAATCCTGGGTTTCCGATCCCGGCGCGGAAGCATATGAAGATGACGGGTTCGGATCACACAATGCAGTCTTGAGGGTAAACATATGACAGGGACGAAAATCACGCTGAGGTTCGGGGGCATTTTGCTGCTGCTTCTTTTCGCTCTGCCGTCATGGACGATTGCGGCGGAGAACTTCTCTTCTGACGGCGTCAGCAAGGCTTTAGAAGCATCTACGCTTTCGCGAACGGACCGGGCTGAAGTGCACGCAAAGGCCGCTGCCGCCTTGAATGCCGGAATCCCGCAAGAGGACGTGGAGATCATCCTGACGCGGGCGATCGGCCGTAATGCGGATGCCGGAACGATAAGCCGGTTCTTCGATACGAGTATTTCCGCAAAAAAAGAAGGTCTGCACACCCCGGTGACTGACAGGATCGAACAAGGCCTTGCCAAGGGTGTGCCTCCCGAGCGGATCGCGGCGGCGTCCGAGAGGCTGACGGCAAAGCTGGCGGAAGCGCGGCCTCTTGTTGATACGCTCATCCGGGACGGCATGACGCCTAAGCGGGCCGGGGAGCGGGATGAGGCGATCGAATCGTCAGCCCGGGCGCTGGAAAAATCCATCCCGGCTGAGGATATCAAAGGCATGGGCGCGGCGGTCCGGGGCAAGAGCGGATCGCTGCCGCTCTTTACCTGCGCCGTGGACACGGCAACCTATTTCGCGGGAAGCGGCATGTCAGTGGCCACGGCCTCGCGTCTTGTCCGGAACGCGGTTGAAAAGGGCTATTCGACACGGGACCTGGATTCCATGGTAAAGCGCATGGATGCCGAGAGGAAGCGAGGGGCCAGGCCGGAGGATACCGCAGCAAAGATGGATCGTGAGAACATGTCAAACGAACGCGGCATGGACCGTCAGAACATGCGCCAGGACATGATGAATAATCGCGGTGGCGGCGCCGGCCCCGGCATGGGAGGACACATGAAGTGAGGATTGGAAACGTCTCAGAATAAGGACGTGATGACAGGTTTGCAGAACCACTCGCAAAGCGCGTGGTAACTTTAATCTTCACTACAGGAGGTAGTTGCTATGAAACGGTTCATATACATTATGGCCAGTGTATTCGTGCTGTCTCTCACCATGCTGGGTGCGGTATGGGCAGAGGAGTCAAAGGGAGAGAAGAGTCTCCAGAAGGAAGCTGCCGCAATCAATACGACAGCCGGTAATGCGCAGGGTGAGAAGGTCGTTGTTCAGAAACTGGAAAAGGAGTTCAAGGTAACCGATACGCAGATCCAGGGTCTGCGCGGCCAGAAGCTCGGGTATGGAGAGATCGCCATTGCCCTCTCCCTTGCCCAGAAGATGCCGGGCGGCGCTACGGACGCAAATATTCAGCAGATCATGACCATGCGCCAGGGTCCGCCGACCATGGGTTGGGGTGAGATCGCAAAGAAAAATGGGACCAAGCTTGGCCACGCTGTTTCCCAGGTCAAGAATATCCACCGGGAAACAAGCAGGGAAATGAAACACGAGGCCGGAGGCGAAAAGGAACGCATGGGAAATAATCAGGAGCAGGGCGAGCAGATGAAAGGCCACGAGGGGATGGGCGGCGGCCAGGGCATGTCCCACGGTAAAGGACGCTAAAACAGACCACATGCTATGAAATGAATCGAAGGACTATCCTCTCATCGTTTCACAATATGCTCTTGCGAAGATGAGGGCGATAGTCCTTTGTTTTACTTTCATTGAATGTTCACTATATAGAAAAGGAGATTCCTGCGTGAAGATCATACACAACAATCAAGGCTCGTCAAAGAGATCGTTCCTGCCCGGGATGCTGCTCGTTGGCATTCTGCTCTATTTCTCCTCATTTCCCGCACAAGTTTTTGCTGGGCTGATCCTCGATGCCGAACTCCGTTTCACCTATGAAGACAACGTGGTCGGACTTTTGTCCGATCAGCAGAAGGGGACGGTCGGAGGCGGAGGCGGGACGACGGGAGGCATGGCCATGAAAGCGGCCGGTATGGGAGGTGTCATGGGAGGCGGAAACAATCGCTACACCGGGTCTGGTTCCGGCTCATCCCAGTCGCCGGGTGATTTTTCCGCAGCCCTCTCTGCCGAAGCGGGAGGATATCGGGATGTGGGCAGTGACGCGTCCCTCTTCGTAAAAGGGTTTGCCTCACAAACGGCCTACGATACCTATACCGACCTCAACTCGACCATCGGCGGCGTCAGCGCAGGCATCAGTGCGAGCGTGAGCGACAGTGTCTCTACCCGCCTGGCAGTCCTCGGTAAGATAAAGCGCTTTGGAGACAGCCAGCGCAACAGCAACGCCTATGGAGGGAACCTGAGTGTGAAGGAAAAACTGACGCCGCTGTTCTGGCTCCGTGAGTTCGGCGAGTACGAAAAGAACAACGCCGATAATTCCGCTTTCAGCTACACCGGGACGACGATCGGCATGGGCGCGGGTTATGCCCTGACCAAGAAGACCCTTTTTTCGGTCGGCTACAGCTATCTGGTGCAGAAGTATGACGAGCCGGCCGGGGCCGATTTGACGACCAATAGTGTCTTCCTGAACGTTGAGCAGGACGTGAGTAAGCACTGGGCCCTTTCCGGGGAATACAATCGCCAGCTCAGCAAGGAGAATATAAGCGGGTCGAGCACGACGAACGATATCTTCTCGGTGGCGGTGAGGTACAGCTATTGAAAAAAAGGTTCTTTCGTATTTTAGTTTAAAAAGCTTTTTTCACCACGGAGGCACGGAGACACAGAGGATTGACATATAGTTTATAACAGATTACCAAGACTAGAGTCTTTTATACTCCGATCGTTCCTGATAAATTAAAGAATTACGGAGGTTTAAAACCCTAATTTCCCGGCTCCTTTGCGGGCAATCAATGGGCGGTCACGCGCCGCTCTTGGGCGCGTCGCTGTGGACCGGCTGGTTGGAAGTTGTATTTAGATACGAAGAAACTGGCTAATAAGTATTGTTTCCAATCGCCGATATTGCACTGTCACATAAATTATCATAATGCAGAAGATTAATCTTGCTGTCATCAAATAGCTTTCTTCTTTTCCTTCTTAACTTTTTTGTAAATGCATCTCGCCTGCCAGCTACGACGGCATACTTGATTCTAGTTTTGTCTAACTTGTAGAATTCTTCGGGTAAATCATATTCAGGATGCTTGTATTTCGTGAATGTTTCTGCCAGTGAACTGTAATTTTCATCAAGCCACCGATCCCAATCATTAACCTGATTAAGCCCTTTTCTTATAACTTCACCCTCATCTCCACTCCCAATAGTAATATTTCCATAAGGACTTTCCATTTCAATAAATACAAAATGGTACCCATCGGAATTTTTCCCAACAATTAAATAGTCTGCCTGGTACGTGTTGCCGAGTTTGAATTCAGGAAACATAAAAGTACCATGATGACCGAAATTATAAGTGTTTGTTTGAATAGAACCTATTATATGATATGCACTTTTATCTCTTATAAAGTTCAGGATTTCTCGCTCACCTGTCTGTGAATCATCAATCAATTTTTTAAAATCGTTGCATAACGCTGTCAGCTCTTCCCTTTTTTGAAGCATCCTGTGATCTAAGTAATTGCCTGGGAATAATTCTGTGCAATATCTCACTCTGTCAGGGTAATCATAAATCAAGCCGCATTCATGAATCCGAGCAGATTTCATCTTGTATTCTTCATAGAGCCTTATTTCTTCTGCTGTTAATTCTTGAAATACAACGCCCGTGATCAACATTTCCATTTACCTCATAGCAATAAAACACTTTTGAACGACTGGGTTGGTATCTTTCAGTCTTAGCCAATGTCCAGGGCTAACATTTATCCTCTTTAACTGCCGAAGGACGCTTTCGAATCCCACGCCTGTAGTCGTATTCATCACGATCCAAAAATTTCTCCCACGGATACGGAGCGCGCCCGAGCTGTGCACGCATTGTGTTCCAGGCATTGAATGTCTCGACGTAATGGTATTGAAACTGTTCATCCGTGACATCCATCATCCAGCGCAGATTGTCGAACTGAATGCAATCCTCGAAATCGTGACCCAAATGCTCATCTGTTGCATCTAAGTAGTTAACTTCAGATTGGACATTTAGCCGCATCTTCTCGCCAGGTTTCACAGGAGTGATTCGCAAGGTTTTCTTATCAAGCAACGGCTCGAGATCAGGATGCAGCAGGATTCTCAGGCCCGGGACGCCACACCGTTCGGTCTGGTACGCACGGACGATACCGGTGCCTAGGAACTGCGACATGTGAAAGGATACATGAGACGATGAGTCTGCGAGAAATCGCAGCATACGGTACGAGCCGCGGGCAAGACCCATGCGGACAGGCGTGTGGCTGGTGACGAGTTCAAACATCAGTGTGCGTGCGAGGTGAATCGCGTTTTCGAGCGTGTCTATCCTGAAAAAGGCGGAATCAGAGAAGACGATTGCTGTACCGGCGCCCATTTCCTGAAGGCGCACACGAGCCTGGTTGAGGCAACGATGAAAACTGACGAAGCGGTAACCAAGCAGGCTCTCTTCAGGCGATGGCGAATACAGTTCAACGCCAGTAAAGATTGGACTTAGTTTGTTGAGCTCGTCACCCTCCCTCTCGACGAGAGCCGCGAAGCCGAGCATGTCCACGAACAGAATGAAAGTCGTCTCAAATGGCTGCATTATCTAATTCTCATTATAGGAGCTTCCAGTCATTCTACGGCGTCTCTTCTCGCCCCATTCCTGCGGCGCGAAGCGCCGTAGGAACACGCGCGTGTGGGGCGCGATTTGCTCGACGCGCTCGTTGGAATAATCATCTGTTGCCAAGCCCGTGCGTTGGACCAGCAAGAAAAGGCTTTTTTATTCGGCACGCAACATGGTTCTAAAATCCTCTAACACCTGTGGGTCTAAAACTCCGAGTTTTACAATCGACTTCCATCGCTCAAAATCCGCCTGCAAGGCTCTAAGAACACTTCTGTAAGCACTTTCAGTAGTGGCACCGTTTAGCCATTTGGCAATTAATCTGTCGAGGCTATCTGACTCGACCTTTTCAATAATCACATTCTTGAGAATCAAATAGCCATAGCATGAATCCGCACTGAAAGCTGCGCTGTTAATAACCCCTGGAATTTTCTTTGGGTAATGCTTCATCCCAATAGCAATAGACCGGCAAATAAGCTTCTTTCGCCTTTCATCAAAAGGTCCATTCAGGTACTTCATTCCATTGTCGATATTAGATACAAGTGCGCGGGATAGATTATTAAGCACAAAATTTCGATGTCCCCTAGCGATGGAGCCAGAAGTATAGTCGAAGGCAAAGTCTATATATTTTGAATCAGCTTTCCCTGCAGTTAAAAGAACTGCAATAATCCTTTCAGGGTGTTGGCAATCCTGCCTCTTTAAGTACTGCATACCACGGGAAAGCCATTCCTCGGCACCGTCTGATCTAGGAATAACTGTACATAGCAACCAGTATGAACGCGGATGGTTCTCGTTGTGTTCTAGCCACTCTGATGCCAGCCTCATGATTGCTGGGTTCGTTGGATTGCCAGCCACAAGTGGAGAGATTAACCAATATGCCTGCGGATGGTTCGAATTGGCCTGGAGCCATTCTGTAGCAAGTCCAATTATGGATGGGTCAGTGGGGTTTCCTGCCACCATTGGAGCAATGACATGATATGCATGCGGGTGATTCGAATTGTCCTGAAGCCACTCTATAGCAAGTCGTATCGTGGTTAGGTCAGTGGATTTTCCTGCGAGCATTGGTTCAATGACATGATATGCCTGCGGATGGTTCGAATTGGCCTGGAGCCACTCTGTTGCAAGCTCTATAATTGCTGCGTTCGTTGGATTGCCAGCCACAAGTGGAGAGATTAACCAATATGCCTGCGGATGATTCGAATTGGCCTGGAGCCATTCTGTAGCAAGTCCAATTATGGATGGGTCAGTGGGATTTCCTGCCACCATTGGAGCAATGACATGATATGCATGCGGGTGATTCGAATTGTCCTGAAGCCACTCTATAGCAAGTCGTATCGTGGTTAAGTCAGTGGATTTTCCTGCGAGCATTGGTTCAATGACATGATATACCTGCGGATGGTTCGAATTGGCCAGCAGCCATTCTGTAGCAAGTCCTATTATGGATGGATCAGTTCGGTTTCCTGCCACCATTGGAGCAATGACATGATATGCATGCGGGTGATTCGAATTAGCCCGCAACCATTCTGTCGCAAGTCCTATTATGGATGGGTCAGTGGGATCTACTGCGACCATTGGTGCAATGACATGATATGCCTGCGGGTGACGTGGATTGGCCTGAAGCCACTTCGTTGCAAACCCCATGATTGTCGGGTCCGTTGGATTTCGTGATATTAGCGCTCCAATAACAAAAACCGCTTGAGGATTATCACTATTCTCACGAATCCACTCCATAATGAATGCCAGAGCGGTGGTGTTATCTTTGGCTTGAGTGTAAAGCCTGGTTAATGCGCCACCCACTCCAAAGTTGTTGGGGTAACGTTTAAGAAAACTCTCTGCTGCCTCACGCATCCTTATTACTTCATGTCCAAGCGATCTTTCAGACAAAATCCATACCCAACCAGCAACCGACGCGTGAATTTGCAGTTCATCTGGCGATTTGCTTAGTTCAGCAACAGCACAACTGACGGGATCTGGATTTAGATTCAGATTCTCAATCTTAAATTGAAAATCTAGCCACCGCGGGAGTGTCTGTGGCGTTGGATATCCTCCATGCGCACCACAATGCAACCTGAATAACTCTCGAATAACTTCAACACGATAAGCAACAAATGGCTCAGGAACTGATGCATCCGCGTCTGACATGCGACTAGTAACAAGTAATTGGTAGAGTAAGTCACCAGCCGCAGATGGCTCATTACTGCTCTCCAATATCAGTAGCGCTTTCGATAGCTCACGTGCCCAAACCTTTGAAAGAGTTGCCGGTGTTAAGTCTGCCCACTCAATAAAAAGTAACCAGGAGAGATGTGCATGAGCTAAACGAACACCTTTGGTTCCGGATTCAGCATCCTGAACGATTCTAAAATGCAATTGTTCACTGTTACATAGATGCTCCAAGGCATCGCGAGAAGCGTCAGAATTACACAAAGCAAGCGGGGCATCCATGTATAAGGCATTCACCGCAAGAAACGTACGTGTTTCCTCAAAAACCTTCATATATTCTAATCGTCTTTTGAATCTCTTGGCGAAGTAAGACAGGTTAGCGCCTTGCGCAAGCTCAAACATAACCTGCACCAAAAGAGGATTATCGGTCGTGAGAATATCAAAGCTCCGATTTATTCCCGTACGGCGCGCATACCAAGTAAGAAATCTCCGACATTCTTCAAGCTTGAGGTTTGGCACTGAGAACGATTTGACTTTGAATTGATCACTCAGGCGGGACGTAAAATGGTCTCGCTGTTCAGTAGGTCCACAGGTGATAATGGCTACAGGCGGTGTATGAAGCGAAGTAGCAGATCGGACAGTCTCATCCCAGTAATCACGATTACGCACATCGTATATATCATCTACGACGGCAAGAACGCGACTTCCATTAAGGGAAGAAGATAAACGATCGTTTGCGGCTTCCATGAAGCGC
>JBGPIG010000043.1:0-12391 GCA_041484745.1 Nitrospirota bacterium
CACTGTCTTGGGGGCTTCAAACTCATGCGGGACCGGGCCCTCGTCCGGGATTCACAGTGGAAAAGTACGCGGGCAAAAACATTGGTCAAAGTGCTCGTTGCGCAGGACGGCCACACGCTGTCTCGCGATGTGGCCATGGAAATACTCTGGCCGGACGCGCCGCAGGACACGCTCCGGCAGACATTCAACAGCATGCTCCACCGGGTAAGAAAGGTGTTGGAACCGGAGACCCTTCTCGGTGAGACGGGATCGTGCCTCCTTCAAAAAGACGGCGTCATCGTCCTGAATAAGGACCTGGCCTGGACGGATGTGGGACAATTCATTTCCCATTTGGACGCAATAGACCGCATGAAGTCGCGCCAGAAATCCGATGACATTCTGGAGGAATACGAGAAGGCGCTCGATCTTTATCAGGGAGATTTTTTGCCCGAAGACCTGTATAGCGATTGGGCCGGACCTGTTCGGGACCGGCTGCGTATTCGCTACCTGCGCGCGCTTGATGATGCGGCCGGAATAGCGCAGTCATCGGGCGACCGGGACCGGGCGCTTCGGTTCTATGAAAAAATGTTTTCTGCCGATCCCTGCAACGAAAAGGCTTGCTGCTGGCTCATGACACGGTATCAGTCCGATGGTCGACGCGGCGAAGCGATACGGACCTATGAACGATGCGAGCGAGCGCTCAGCAACGATGTAGACCTTGAACCCGAGGAGGAGACGAGGAAGCTGTATAAAAGTATTCTTGAAGGATGAATCCTTTTGCTACGGAGTTCACCTGCGATTAGGCAAAGTCAATACTGTTGCAAGGGGCGGAATGCCCGTCCCAAAAGGTCATGTTCAAAATGCCCACCGATACACGTCAACTTTGAACGAGAGAAAAACCCGACTCATGACAACGAGTCGGGCTTAATTATAGTTCCGGATAACTACCACGTCAACTTCAAGCGGACACTATGGCCTCGGCAAGCGCAGCACCATGTTTTCTCCGAGCGTAATAGCATCAATATGCCCCGCGGCCTTGCTTGTTCGTGATACGAGATGGATATGGATCGCGTTCTTCATGCCCGAGCCTTCCTTGATCACCGGTGTATATTGGGTGAGGAACACTCCGGCATGGCTTTCGGAATAGAAACCGATGATGTCGACAGGCTCGCCCTTCGTAACAAAAGGTTCCTTTGATTTGGCAAACAGCTCTTTCGTAATCGGTTTTCCGTCCGTGCGGTCCACGTTGATGTGCCACTTGATCTCGACCGGCACTCCTGCAAGCAGGAACGGAAAGGGCTTGGTTACGTCGATGCCTGCTGCCTGTGCCTGGGCCTTGACAAAGTTCTGAAGGTCCACATAGCCTTTGACCGTGCCGGGAACGCGAACGTCCTTCCAGGCAGCTTGTTCCGTCCAGACCAGAAAGAACGCTCCGTGCTTCCATGTGTTGTCAGCCACGTAATCGGAGCCGCGAACTTGCGTGATATACGGTTTTGAATCAAAGATCGTGATCTCGCCGTCAAGCCCATCTATCGGTCCCATGGCGTACAGCCCTTTGCGTCCCGCGAGGTCTTCCAGAGAAACAACACTCGATGCCTTGCCGCTTACAAAAACATCTTTCTGTACTCCGACGTACTCGACCAGCCCTTCTTTCTTCGATCCGACGATTGCCGCATAGGCGGTGATAAGCGACCCCATAGCCATCATGACTACAATACCAACTATTACGGTTCTTCGTTTCATTATATACTCCTTCAGATAGTATTTTATTCATCGACCTTTTCTTCAAAAAACCGGGGTCGGCACCGTGCCCCAGCCGCTTCCATGGCTCAGCCCTTTAATTTCCAGTAAGCGCAGGGTATGCACGTCCACGTCGATCATAAATTGCGGCACACGCAAAGCATTTACCGAGAACAGGGCCTCCGGCTTCTGCACTGCCACCTCTTCTATGGAAAAAAAGATGGGCCGCCGGACAACATCTCCCTGCGAACCCGGACCCTCCTGATGCTGCATACGCATCTCTCCATGCATGGCATGATGCCCTTCCCGCAAATGCCGGAACGGGTGAAACACCCAGTCCGTGATCATGGAGAGGGAATGATGCTGCTTGTAGAGTTTCCAGTCTCCGCCGGTGTCCGCGATCATGCCCTGCATGATGTAGTTTTGCGGAAGAACGTAGACAAGATACTGTTTGCCATCCTGCATGCGCTCCTTCACTTCCTTGAGAGCGAGGATCTCGGCCATCCGGTGGTCCCTCTTGAAACCGTCTTCCGGAAGGATAGCAATGCCCACGGCATTGCGAGCCCCGGTCCACAGGGTGAGACTGCCGATGGTGTAGACACGAAGCAGAAAAGCACTCCCGAGAACAAGCGCGGTAATGCCGAGTATGAACATGCTCTTTTTCAATCTCTTCAGAAAACGGCGTTATCCGGGACGATCCAGCGATAACCACCGCTGCGGTAGGGCACGCTGCCCTTGTGACTCGGGATTCGGGGATATGCACATATGTGCAAATAAAGGATGGTCTGGTCCGAGTGCGGGCACTCAGCCGTGTTAAACAATATGTTCAGTCAAAGCATGAATGTTAATGGTATCCTTTCATCGCGTCGTGCTCACCCACTTATCCACAATCCTCGCCTTCCTATTCATTGTCATCCACCCAGTGTCGCCCGCACCTTTTTCAGCAGCGTTGCCATGGAAACCGGTTTGTAGACCACGGGCACATTCTGTTCGAGCAGCGCCTTTTGACGAACCATGTCCGGATCGTATCCGCTTGTAAAGATGACCTTGATGTCAGGACGCATCTCCCGGATCTCATCATAAGCGTCCCTGCCATTTTTTTTCGGCATGATCAGATCGAACAGGAGCAGTTGGATGCTGTCCCTGTTCTCTCTGAATTTTTTTACCGCATCTATGCCGTCATCTGCGGTGACAACCGTGTAGCCGAAATCCTGTAGCATCAGCCGGGTCATCTCCCGTACGGTCTTGTCGTCCTCCGCCAGGAGGATGGTCTCCGTACCGCCCACGAGTTGCTCCTCCGCGGCCCCTGCCTCCGCTTCGTCCACGCCCGACGCGACAATCGGCAGATAGATCCGGAAGGTCGTGCCATAGCCGGGCTCACTGTACACATTCACGAGTCCGTCATGCTGTTTCACGATGCCGTAGACGACGGACAATCCCAGCCCCGTGCCCTTGCCGACCTCTTTCGTCGTAAAAAAGGGCTCGAAGATCCGCCGACGGGTTTCCGCATCCATGCCGTTCCCGGTATCCGATACGGCGATTAATGCATATTTTCCAGGCGTCCCGAAGCCATGGGTCTTGACGAACTCATCATCAAGCAGGACCTGCTCTGTGGCGATGGTGAATATGCCACCCTTCGTCATGGCGTCCCGCGCGTTCGTGGCAAGGTTCATCAGGACCTGGCCGATCTGGTTGGAATCCGCAAGGATCGGGATGGTCCCTCCGGACAGCAGGGTTTTGAACGAAATATCCTCACCGATTACCCGCACCAGGAACTTGCCCAGTTTTTGGATGGCCTCATTCAGATCGATGGATTTTCTGTCAATAGGCTGTTTTCTGCTAAAGAGGAGAAGGTCCCGGGTGAGATGCGCTGCCCGGTCCGCCGCCTCCAGAATCTGCTGGATATTCGAGCGGTGGGGATCGCCCGGCGTCATTTTCATGATGGTCAGGTGGCCGTAACCGGATATCGCCGAAAGGATGTTGTTGAAATCATGGGCCACGCCGCCGGCAAGGGTGCCGATGGATTCCATTTTCTGGGAATGCCGGAGCTGCGCTTCAAGCTGCCTGCGCTCGGTAATGTCCTCGCCGATGCTGGCCAAACCGGTGACCGCTCCCGATTTGTCTCGAAACACGGTATTGCTCCAGTCAATAAGACGCCGTTCGCCCTGCCGGGTGATGATGCTGTTCTCGTAATGGACCGGGAGCTCTCCCGTTCCGATAGACTTGAGAAAAACCTTCTCCTCGATCTCGGCGCGGACCTCGGGAGGCAGGAACATCTCGAACCATCTCCTGTTCAACACCTCCTCTTCCTTCCAGCCGGTCAGGGAAAGAAGATATTTGCTGCACAGGATGATCCTGCCTTCGGTGTCGAGCATGACGCCGATGAGGGATATGTTTTCCAGAACGTCCCGGAATCGATGCTCGCTCTCGCGCAGCGCCTCCTCCGCCTGTTTTCGCTCGGTGATATCGGTAAACGCCGTGACCGCCCCGATGGGCGCGCCATCGCGCATGATCGGCTGTGCCCGGTATTCAACCGGAAAGCTTGTTCCGTCGGAACGCCAGAACACCTCATCGACCACATGAACGCCTTTCCCCTCACGGTAGGAACAATATACCTTGCAATCTTTCGAATGATAATGGGTGCCATCAGGCAGCGTATGATGGATGAGCGGGTGGATCTTTTTACCGACAATTTCCTCCGCCCGCTCATAGCCGAGAATCCGCAGTCCGGCCGGGTTGCAGAAGGTGCAGGTCCCCTGGAGATCGACGCCGTAGATGCCCTCAGCGATGGAATTGAGGAGCAGAGTGATATGTTTTTCCCGGTCCCTCAGCATGCCTTCTTTTTCCTGGAGCGTTCGCCTCATGGAGTTGAACGCTTCAGCAAGACGCCCCACTTCATCATCGGAAGCTACAGGCAACTCGTCGGAAGACCGGCCGTTCTTAAACAGGGACATGGAATGGTCCAGCCTCGCAACAGGATCGACCACAAGGCGTCTAACCACTATATTGACTATGATTATTGATACAATCGTCAGGCATGCGGCCACGGCAATGCCCATGAAAAGGGTCTTCGTGATCGCTGCCTGCATTCTGTCCGTCGAAAATACGATGCGCGCAAAACCGATCGTTACAGCGGGATTCCCAGGGGAGGCCTTATAAGTTACCGCGCTGTAAAAATCATATGTATTCCCTGTCCTCTTGAAGAAGCCCGCATCCGAGGCCTTGAAATGCTCCTTTGCCTCGGGAAGCGGCGGGTCTTGAAGCCTTTCAAAAGGATGGGCATCTATGGCATCCCAGGTGGTCGCATAGACCTGTATCAGCTCAACATCATCCGCATCAACAATGTAGGCCGATTTATCCAGGAGGTCCAGGCTTTCCGCCATAATTCCCTCCTCTGCGGTCTTTGCAAGGGAATAAACGAATGCCTCTCCCCGGTCTATCAAATTATGTTCTATCCCGCGTGCCTGCCTGGATACGAGCAGAGAAGTGCTGATCATGCTTGACACTCCAAGCACCAAAACGATAAACAGTGAGGCCTTTGTTTGAAGGGATAATCTCATTTATTGCCGGTGAGAGCGACAACGCCGTACGAACGGATAAGTGATTGTCCTTCCTTGCTCAAGGCAAAATCAACAAACCTTTTGACCTCGGGTTTCGGATTCTTGTTTATGATCAGGAAAAGAGGCCTTTTGAATGGGTAGGTATTATTCTCTATGTTCTTGTGCGTTGGATAGACGCCGTTGACCGGTAACATTTTGACTTTTCTTTTTCTTGCGCTTGAGAACCCTGAGACCGCAAAGCCCTCGGGCGTCTTTTCCACCATTTGCTCTACGACTCCTGATGATACATGCAGTGTGACATTGGGAGTAAGAGCAGGTTCTTTACCCTGAAGGATCAATTTTCGCGTTGAACTTTCAACGCCGCTCAAGCCCTTGATGGGCCGAGAGAGAAAAAGTTTTATGGGTTCTTTTTTGCCGTTCAACTGTCCCCAGTTGGTTATCCTGCCATGAAATATATTCCTGATGTCGTCCGGGGAAATGCTCGCTACCGGATTGGACGGATGGACAATGGGCACGAGCACGTCCCATGCGACTTGCACAAATTCCATGTTGGCTGGATCATCCGCGCTTTTCCCCCTGCACGCCGCCGCAAAATCCACCCTGCCTGCTTGTAAATCCTCCAATCCCACCACGCTGCCACCGCCCCTGACCAGGACTTGTACGCCAGTCCGCTTCTCGTATTCTCTGGCAAGGTCCGACAGATAGCCGACGTTGCTCACGGAACACCCGCTTGCCGTGATGTGCTGCGCTGAGGTGAAATGGGGTATGATGAGCCATGCAAATAAAATAGAGAAGGAGATGCATGCTGTTCTTTTTTTTAACACGAAAAGCCTCCATCATCAACGATTCATTTGGACTTCAGCACATTCAGGAGGAAATACGCTGTATAGCGAGCGATTAAATCTTGGCTAGGTTATCGTTCTTTCAGCTGCCGTTGATATTCATCGTAGCCCATCCCGGACTTTCGAAGACACTCATCCCGGTCGGCTCCTTGAAGTTTTTGGCAGTCCATTTCCTGGTGGAACCGAAGCCCGTCATAAAGGTTCCTGGTCCCGCAACCGGGGATCGTCGCTATCGCAAACACAAATGAGATAATAGCAATCGTTTTCATTCCATCCTTGCAATCTGTGACCGATACTCTTCAGTTATTTTTTTTTCATCAAAAAATATAACTCCCCCTCGTGTTGGAGGTTACCCGCAGTCAGTTCCGCCTCTGTCCCCTGGCCAAAAAAAACATCTACCCGTCCCGGCCCCTTGATCGCCCCGCCTGTGTCCTGATTCATCACAAACCGCGCGAAGGGCGCCCACCCCTTGATCACACCATTCTCGATCACGGGTTTCTGCGCTGAAATGAGCCCCAACGCCCCTTTGGGAAACAGCTTGCTGTCCGTGGCAATGGAGCGCCCGGGCGTGAGCGGCACGCTGATATTCCCAACTGAAGGGCCCATGTCGAGATGAAAGAAAACATAGCTCTGGTTCTGGTTCAGCACTTCGGATAGTTTGTCAGGGTGCATGCGCAGGTATTCCCGGATCGCCTGCATGGACATGTTCTCCCGGGACATGGCGCCTGAATCGATCAGGTATCTACCGATGCTCTTGTATGGCCTGCCATTCGCTCCATCATAGAGGACACTCAGGATATTCCCATACCCGATATCCGCTTTGCCCGACCCCTGCACCTGCAGCACGTAGATGTCGACAATATCAGAGCACCAGAGGATTTCGAGGTCCTTGCCGGCGAGAATTTGTTTCTGCTCGATCTCTTCGCGCGAGTAATACGGTATCAACCGCTTGCCGTCAAGCCTTCCGAAGAACTTGTTCCTCGGAAATCCAGGGCCGAACTGGTTAAGATCGACCTCGATTATATCAGCGGGCTTCCGATAGAGCGGGAAACGAAAAACAGTGTCTGCAGCAAGACGGCAGGAAAGCAGGGGTTCGTAGTAGCCGGTGAACAGGACCTTGCCCTTGTTGTCCGACCCCACGGACCGGTAGAATATAAATTCTTTTTTGATGCGCTCTACCTTCTGATCGTACGTCAGTGAATCGTTCTCCACGATCGAAAGAAAGTTCTGAAGTGTTTCGAGCATGTCAAGGGCCGTTGCTTTATCGGTCCCGAAGAGATAGGGGGTATCCGGGGGGAGCCTTTTGTAATACTCCAGGCTCTGATGAGCTGCAAGAGCAATGTCCTTAAACTCTCTGTCATCGCTCGGTGAAACACTCTGCCACCATGAAAGATGCGTCAACGATTCTTCGGGCTTCGTCACCGTGACCGGCGGTCGGGCGCACGCGAAAAGGGCGAGAAGGGCAATGGTCGTCAAGATGGTTTTATTCACGCGCAATATTCTTACCAGCATTCTCTGAGAGTATTTTCATTAAGGAATCCGTCAACGAGTATAATGGCTTATCGGATGCAATTTAAGCTATTCCCTGAGACTTGTCAATTGTGATTTCAGCGAAACTATGTTAAGAATGATACATTCGTAATAGATCATGATCTACCACAGAGGCGCGGAGATGCGGAGAAATACACTTGAAATAAGACGGTTTTTTTTGCGTGTTTCCCTACGTAACCGCTTTTCTTTTGAAGGCTCCTGTGCCTCAGCGGTTAAGTTCGGCTTACGATTTCATCAGGAATCATTCCTTTGCTCGAAAGACCGCTTCACTTTTTAATTATTTTCGTGTAGTATAGCGCTTACTTACATTCTTGAAGAAACCATTCCTGAGGTATCGTCATGAAGCGATTACATCTTGCTCTTTTTCTTTCCGTTATACTCTCCCCGCTCACGACCCACGCCGTTTCCCTTGAGGAGGGGCTTAAAATCGTTACGGAAAGCGGGCGAGACGTCAAGATTGCCCAGTCCGATGAAGACGTAGCACGCGGTAGTGTCTCGCTCGCACGTTCCCCCTGGCTCCCCTGGGTCGACATTTACGGCCGCGAGACATGGCTCCGGGACCAGCCTCAAGCAAAGACACCGTTCGGTGCATTTCCCACCTCCCAGGACCAGTTCCTGACTTACGGGGTCAGGGCCACTCAGCTTCTCTATGACTTCGGCAAAACTTCATCGTCCATCGATGCCGCCCAGTATGGACTCAAGTCGCGGGAGATTGAGACTGTCCGTATGAAGAGTCAGGCGGCCCTGGACTTTATCATTGCGTACCTGGACCTGCTCGAGTCCGAGAAGTTGCTCAAGGTCGCGACGGAAGAAGTGACACGCTACGAAGCGCACAGAAAAGACGCCGAGGCGCGGTACAGCGCTGGCATCATCACGAAAAATGAAGTACTCCAAGCAGACGTCACCCTCTCCGACTCCCGTCAGAGGCTCCTGACCGCTGATAACCTTCGCTCTCTCCGGGAATCGAAGATCGACAGTCTTCTGTTAAAACCGCTGAATGATCCGGTACACCCTGAAGAGATAAAGGCGAGCCCGTCAGCAGGAATTTCGCTCGAAGAGGCCTGGGCCAGCGCAGAGGCTACGCGGTCCCTGCTCGGAGAAATGGATGCCCTGATCGCTGCGAAAGAGCGGAACGTCAAGACCGCGCAATCCGAGTATTTGCCGACCTTCTACGTTTCCGGCGGCTACGAATACCTTGAGAATAAATACATGGTGCACCAGGACAACACGTCTGTCATTGCCGGCGTGAACATCAATCTCTTTTCCGGCGGCGCCAGCAGTTCGCGAATCAGTATAGCGAGGGCAGAGCTGCGTTCGCTCAAGCTTTCGCGCGAAAAAATGCTCGATGGGATCCGTCTGGAGGTAAAGAGTGCCTATCTTGATCTCCAGAGCTCGACAAAAAAAACAGAGGTCACCAGGACGGCGGTTGCGCAGGCGGAGGAAAATCTGCGTCTCCAGCGGCTCCGCTATAAGGAAGGCGTAGGGACCGCCACCGATGTGCTCGATGCCGTCACGCTCATGACCACCGCGGAAACGAACTCATGGAAGTCGCTCTATGGAGTCAAGCGGGCAGAGGCCAGCCTTCTCAATGCCGCAGGCAAGGACCTCGTCGGAGTGTACGGGAAAGAGACGGATAAACATCAAATAACAGGCACCAAATGACAAATAAATTCCAAGCATCAAGAAGCAAGCTCCAAACGGCTTGGAACTTGGAATTTTGAATTTGGATATTATTTGAAATTTGTCATTTGATTATCGGAATTTTAAAATTCAGGAGTCAAAAACATGGCAGAAGAACAGACAGGAAACGGTCAGAAAAAGAAAAAGGCATTCATGATCGTCGGGACGATCGTGACTATCGGGCTCATCGCCGCGTATTTCTACAGTAATTACCGGAAAACACACGTATCGACTGATGACGCCTTTATCGAGGGGAACATCCATACGATCGCGTCAAAGATCAACGGCACCATTAAAGCAATTTATGTGAATGACAATCAGGCCGTTAAAAAAGGAGATCTGCTGGTCGAGATCGATCCTGCTGATTATGCAGTACGCCTCAGGGAGGCACAGTCGGCCCTCGGCGTAGAGAAAGCCAAGCTTTCCGAGGCTGAGGCCCGGATCGCGTCAGCAAAGGCAAATCTTGAGCTTGCGCGCGCGAACCTGAAGCTCTCCGAACTAGACAAAGCGAGGACCGAGAACCTGTATAAAAAAGAGGTCGTCCCGCAGGACCGTTACGACAAAGCGATGACGGCTTATGAGATTGCGGGCGCGCAAGTGAAGGCTGCTGAAGAGCAGCTCCGTCAGGCGGAATCGCAGAGGATTACTCAGGCCTCGACGATACGTCAGAAAGATGCCACGGCTGCGCTGGCAGACCTGAATGTCGAGTACACGAAAATTTATGCGCCGGTTGACGGATACATCACAAAAAAATCCGTACAGCTCGGGAACCAGATTATGTCTGGCCAGCCGCTCATGGCTCTTGTCTCGCTGCATGACATCTGGATAACGGCCAATTACAAGGAAACAGAGATGGGCAACATCAGGCCTGGTCAGGAGGTGGAACTAAAAGTAGATTCCTACCCCGGCAAGGTCTTTAAGGGTAACGTGGACAGCATCATGGCCGGGACCGGTGTATCCTTCTCCCTCTTCCCGGCTGAGAACGCAACAGGCAACTACGTAAAGGTCGTCCAGCGCATCCCGATCAAGATCGTACTTCAGGAGGGCGCGGACAAGGATCACATCCTCAGGATAGGCATGTCTGTTGAACCCACGGTACTCGCAAAATGACCCTGCAGCACAAAACAGCCAGCCGCGGACTGATAGCCTTTACCGTGATGCTGCCGACACTGATCGAGATCATCGATACGTCGATCGTAAACGTGTCGCTCGATCACATCAGGGGCTCACTCTCCGCAGGATACGACGAAGCGACATGGACGATCACCGCCTACCTCGTGTCAAACGCCATTATCATCCCCATGGCGGGATGGCTTGCCAAGCTCATCGGCAGAAAAAACTACCAGATCGCATCCATCGCCCTGTTTACCTTCAGTTCCTTCATGTGCGGTTCAGCGTGGAGCCTGAACAGCCTTGTGTTCTTCCGGGTCCTCCAGGGCATCGGCGGCGGCGGTCTCGTCCCGATCAGCCAGTCCATCCTTCTCGAATCCTTCCCCCGGGAAAAGCACGGCCAGGCCATGGCCATTTTCGGACTGGGAGCCATGGTGGGCCCGATCGTGGGACCGCTCCTCGGCGGATGGATCACCGACACGCTCTCCTGGCGCTGGATCTTCTATATCAACATACCGATCGGCATTCTGTCGATCATCATGAACGTCATCGTGATCGAGGACCCGCCGTACATGAAGCGCCAGAAGATGAAGATCGACTACTGGGGGCTCCTGTTCCTTGCTGTCGGGCTCGGCGCGCTCCAGTTCATGCTCGACAAGGGCGAGAGCGAGGACTGGTTCGCTTCTGGCAAGATCGTGACCTTCGGCATCATAGCGGTTGTATCCCTCACGCTTCTGGCGATCAATGAATATTATTCAGAGACCCCCATCGTCAACCTGAAGCTGTTCAAGGACCGGACGTTCACGAGCGGTTCCCTGGTGATGTTCTTCGTCTTTCTGAACCTTTTCGGCAGCATCGTGCTGCTGCCGATCTACCTCCAGATGATGATGGGCTATACATCGTTCTATGCCGGGCTCGTGCTCGGTCCCGGAGGCATCGCCACCCTGTTCGCCATGCCGATCGCCGGAAAGTTCATCGGCAGGGTGAACCCGAAACGGTTCCTCGTATTCGGCATGTCGGTCTGCGCGATCAGCACGTACATGATGTCCAGGTTTAATCTTACAACGGACTTCTGGACCTTTGTCTGGCCGCGGATGACGCTGGGTTTCGGCATGGGTATGACGTTTATCCCGCTCACGACCCTGACGCTCTCGCACATCCCGAAAGAGCGAATGACCGAGGCTACCTCGGTCTATAACCTTCTGCGGAACCTGGGAGGGAGTGTGGGCATTGCCATGACAACGACCATACTTTCACGCCGGGCGCAGTTCCACCAGACGCGGCTGGTGGAACATCTATCGTCGCTGGACCCGGGCTACGTCATGGCACATGAAAAGATAACAGGGGCCTTAAGCCTGAAGGGACTGCCGCCCGCTGGCGCCGACGGCCTGATGTACCGGGAACTGATCAGGCAATCAACGACCCTCGCGTTCACGGACGCGTTTCTCGTGATCTGCCTCCTTATCGTCTGTGTTATCCCACTGGTGTTCATTATGAAGTGGGCAAAGGCGCCTGCCGCGGGCGGACCACCTGCAGCGCATTGATCTGATTCCTACCCGGCCTAACCGAGACAAGCGTGAACCGAAACCCTGGAACCGCAAAGGCGCAAAGGTCGCGAAGGAAAGCATGCAGGTCTTGTATTAAAGCAAAAGCCCCTCTGTTATTGACGTCCTTCACGCTCATCGTTTATGGCCGCGTTATGACAACAGCAGGCTACGCCTTTGCGGTAAATATTTATTTCATTGTGTTCAGAATTTTATTCTTAACTGACCATGATCCATCATGATCCATCATAATTTAATCTATGGTGATCAATGTCAAAGAAGCGGGCCTTTTTTATTTCATTCCCGTCTGTGGTGAATTCAATCATGATCTCGCCCTGGTTTCCTGATCAGGAGAGATCACAGCCTGTTCAGTTCCCTCGTCATC
>JBGPIG010000044.1:0-12375 GCA_041484745.1 Nitrospirota bacterium
AGGCCCGACTTCACGACCGCCGCGGAAGTAACCCGGAGGATCAATGAAGCATTGAACGACGAGGCGGCGGCCGCCACGTTCGATCCTTCGACAATCAAAGTGAAGATCCCCGAGCAGTACCAGGGGAGGCTCATCCAGCTCGTTGCGATCGTGGAAAGTCTGGACGTGGCCGTCGATACGGCCGCACGGGTAGTGATCAATGAGCGAACAGGTTCGGTTGTCATCGGTGAGCATGTAAGGATCTCTCCGGTAGCGATCGCCCACGGCAGCCTGACCATCGAGATAAAAACCGATAATGCCGTCTCGCAGCCGGGTCCGCTGGCGCCGGGAGGGGCTCGTACCGTGGTAGTACCGGAAAGAACCGTGGTCGCAAAAGAGCAGATGGGATCACTCATTAATGTATCCGGATCTACCCTCGGAGAAGTCGTACGCGCACTCAACGCCATTGGCGTAACACCGCGCGATCTGGCCTCTATCCTCCAGGCCCTCAAGGCTGCCGGCGCCCTTCGCGCGGAGTTGGAGATTATCTGATGCAGAATGGAGTTGGGGACATATACCAGTCTGTTCCGCGGAATATAGAGGAATACCGGAGCAGAAAAGATCCAGAGGCCATGAAGGCCGTGGCCAAGGAAATGGAAGCGTTGTTCGCCCAGGAAATGATCAAGGTCATGCGCGAGACAACCGACATGTCGTCCGAGGGGACCCTGGGCAAAAACACCTATATGAGCCTGTTCGATACGGAACTTTCGAAGCTCTTTGCCCAGCGGGGGCTCGGTCTGCAGGACATGCTTCTTAAAGGCATGAAGAACATAGCGGAAAAAGCCGGGAGTGCGCCAAAGCTGCATGGCGCTCATGAGGACCCGGTCAGCACGGAAAAGTAATAGCAGAGCTGCGGACCGGTGCAAACAAACGTCGTCACATCAACAGTCCTCGTGGGCTTGGCGGGTCTTGCAGAAGGGTAGTCACCGTGACCGCCATTCCCTTCCGGCACGTTGATAGGATTAAAGATTTTCAGGCATCTGCCGATAAGAAACACACAGACCTTATCGTATCATGAAGGAGGATAACATGAAAATAGATGCCAATAAACCCCCGGAAATCCGGGGTCAGAACCGTAGCGCACAGAACATCCAGAAATCGCCGGGCGTGGAGCCGAAGGGTAAAGCTGCGGGCGTAGGGAAGACAAACGCCGCGGACACGGTGGATATTTCAAATAAAAGCAAAGAGATCGCAGACATTATGTCTGCGGTGAACCAGCTGCCGGATGTACGGAACAATAAAGTACAGGAGATCAAACAGCGCGTTGATACCGGAACGTACACCGTTGATCCGCGTAACGTGGCTGAAAAGATTTTGAAAGAGATATGAGTACTGTCGAGAGCATAAAATCCATTCTTTCCGAACAGGTCATCGGTTACCGGACGCTCCTCGAGGTCCTTCGGAGGGAGCGTGAGTGCCTTATACACTTTGACCCTGCGGGGGTTGAAACCCTTTCAAAAGAGAAAGATACGGTCGTGCTGAAGCTTCGGCTCCTTGAAGAAGAACGGATCAGGCTGGTCCGCTCGTTCGCCGCAGACCATGCGACCGCCGAACAGACCGCGCTTCAGAAGCTGATCGAAGTGTCCGGCGACGACTCCTTTCAGCAGCTACGGCTGCAGCTCATCTCGCTCCTCCAGGGCATTATGGAGTTAAATGAATTCAACCGTGTCCTGATCGAACGCTCCTCCGGTGTGGTCAAGAACGCGTTGAGCTTTCTCAGCTCACTCGGCGTCAATCTGAATGCCGGCAAGAAAGGGTCCCTCGTTTCCAGAGAGGCGTAACGTACATGACGATAGCCAGCATCTTCAATATCGGCAATTCCGCACTCATCGCGAGTCAAACAGCACTCAGCGTTACAAGCAATAATATTGCGAATATCAACACGCCTGGCTACAGCAAGGAAGACGTCGTTTTGAGTCTGACGAATCCCATATCGAGCGGCAACGTGCTGGTCGGCAACGGCGTTACGGTCAACAGTGTCAAACGGAGCTATGACCGGTTTCTTCAAGCACAGCTCCTTGGACAGGGCCAGAACCAGGGGAAATCGGCAGCGATGGACCAGACCTGGGGGCAGATTGAACCGATCTTTAACGAAACCCAGGGAATCGGGCTTTCGACTGCGCTGTCCGATTATTTTAACGCCTGGAGCGATGTGGCAAACGACCCGAGCTCACCGCTTCAACGTAACGTTCTGCTCCAGAAAGCTGGAAGCCTCACGGTGGCTGCACAGGGCATGGAACGCAGTGTTCTTGATACACTGAAGAACGCAAATACAGACATAACGGGAGCTGTTACGCAGATTAATTCATTGGCCACGGACATCGGTCAGCTCAACAACCAGATCATCCAGCAGGAAGCAGGCGTCACGGTTGGCACGGCGAACGATCTCCGCGACCAGCGCGATCAGAAGTTGACCGAACTTTCAAAATTGGTGGACTTTTCTTCGTACGAGGACAAAAACGGCTCGATCACGGTCACGATCGGCATGAGAAATCTTGTGTCCGGCGTAACAACAAATCCCCTTTCTTCAGTAAAAAACAGTGAGGGGAATCAGGATCTATACCTGGACGGCATAAATATTACCGGCACGATTCAAAAGGGTCAGATCGGCGGGCTGATAGCAGCGCGAAATGATATTCAATCAAAAACTCTATTGGGATTGCGTCAGCTCGTTGCGTCCATTACCCAGCAGGTAAACCAGCTTCATCAGACCGGCTTCGGTCTCGATGGCTCGACAGGGAACAACTTTTTCGCCCCGCTACAGCTCACGACAACCGATAATTCGCCGGGAGCGAACATTACGGCGGCAACCATAACGAATCAAAATGCACTTACCTTAGATGAATACAACATCACCTTCAATGGGGCCGGCCCATACACGTACTCTGTGAATAGCAAGCAATCAGGGGCGCTCGTCGCCGGTCCTACTGCATACGATCCCCTCGGAACAACGATAACACTTCCTGGCATGAGCGTCACGATTTCCGGCGCAGTTACCGCTGCCGACAGTTTTACCGTCAGCCCTCTCACCTCAGCCATCGGCAATTTCAATGTCGCCATCACCGACCCCCAGAAGATCGCGGCGTCGACCACCGCCGCTGGAATTCCGGGAAGCAACGTGAATGCACTCCAGATCGCGAATTTAACTAATCTGTCGCAAAGCGGTCTCGGTAATACAACGTTCTCAAATTATTACGGCAACCTCGTCGGTTCAATCGGTTCCGCAAAGAAGTCGGCTGCGGACAGTCTTACGTTCGACAACAACCTGCAGAGCGCCCTCCAGGCCCGTCGGGATTCCGTCTCGGGCGTGTCCCTGGACGAGGAAGCTGCAAATCTTGTTCGCTATCAGCGCTCATATGAAGCCGGAGCGCGCTTGATCACGGTCGCGGATCAGTTGATGCAAACCGTATTACATTTAGGGTTATAGCGCCATGCGAATTCTCACTACTACCATATTTGACCAGCTTAATCAGGCAATGCAAAAGACAATGACTGATTGGGCTACGGCAAATAGCCGCATAGCCACCGGGAAAAAACTGCTCGTGCCTTCCGACGACGTTTCGGCCGTGATGCGCGCGATGGATTACCGGGTCAGCCTCAATGATAATAGTCAGTTCAGTCGGAATATCGATTCAGCTTCTAACGCACTTTCCTTTACCAATACGCTTATGACGTCATTAAACAGCACGGTGTCAGATATAAAGAAAGTGTTGAATTCAGCTATTAACGCTTCGACTCCTGCTCTTCAAAGTACCTTTACACAGCAATTAGACCAGTACAGAAACATGCTGTTGGACACGGCAAATACGAAATACGTGAACCAGTACATTTTTACGGGTTTTACTTCCAGTACACAGCCCTACAATGCCGTAACCCATGCCTATCAGGGAGATGTGAACCCATTCAATGTGCAGATCGACAAAGGGGCAACAGTTCAGGTCAACACAATAGGATCCGACGTTTTCAGCTATAGCATCGGCGCGCTCGGCGCGACCTACGCAATGAAACTCAGCGGCGGCCAGAACGTGCACTATACGCAGGGAGCAGGGACAACGATAAACGTGGAAATACGCCAGGCCGACGACGTGCAAAGGGTAGGGGTCGACGATACGTTCAGCTTTTCGAATGTCATCCAGATGACCGACACCCTGAGCGCTGCGGTAACAAATAACAATACGCTGAGGGTCGAGGCGCTCCAGGATCCCTTTAACCGGGCACAGAACCAGCTCAACGCGTCGCAAGCCGGGGTCGGCGCAAGACTGGATACGCTTAAGACCCAGACATCACGTCTGACCGATAGCACGGCGACCCTGCAAGACAGTCTTTCAGCCACAGAGAATGCTGATATGAATACAAGTGCTTTGCAGCTTCAGATGGCCGACACCACTCTCCAGGCGCTCCGCTCTACGGCCGCCAAGATCCTCTCGCAGTCACTCCTCGATTTCCTGAAGTGAAGTAGAGAACATTCGATGGCATAACAAAACAACAAAGGCCCCGCGAAGGGCCTTTTTCTTTGTTATGCTCGGCTGCGTACAGGACGGGATTCAAGACGCCTCCGCTGTCTGCATGAACTGGATAGGCATGTGCACCCGTTCCGGTTCATCGAGCAGTATTATCGCAGCCTTGGTCAGTTCGGAAGGCGTCTTCCCGCCGGCGGGAAGCATGATGAGCGAAACGGAAAACTCAGCCGCTGCTTTGAGGATCTCCTCATCCAGATAGCCGGAACGAATGGTTTCCGATACTTCTATCCGCTGTTCGATCAGAATGTTTTTGATGTTCATGACTGTCGCAGTGGTCCCTTTCTTAACTTGCTCGAGCTCCGCTGTCTCACTCGTGCTGTAGAGGTGAACCGGAACAATGCCGAGGAGCAGGACCTTCGATCCCGTGGCCTTTGCCTCTTCAATGATAGTATCCTTGTCCTCCATCAACGCATCCGAGCTGTCTACCGGAACCAGGATAGTGCCGGGCATAATATACACCGGGCAGGGAGCTTGCCTGGTAATCGCTTTATATCGTGGCGTAGAGAGGATCATATCCGCATGCTCTGCTTGTGCTAAACGTACGGCCTCCTCTATCGTGTCTCCTTCTTCGGACAGAACGCGAACAGGTATTCCATGGCGGCCTGATTCCCGGATGATCGTTTCAGCATCACGCAAATGGCGCGACGCCTCGGCACGGGCGATCTCTTCCGCTTTGGGACCCGCGTCGTAATCAACGAACAATCTGCTCTGAAACACCTGCAGGACAATGACCTCTCCGTCCTTTTCTTTCGCTTTTCGCAGTCCGTATCTCAGGGCTGTCTTGGAGTGTATTGTACCGTCATATATAACAAGGATCTTCATAAGCAACCCCCTTCTGAGTCAAATACCACAAGAGCAATATTAAGCGTTGACGCATTATTTAGATGCACCAACAACCTGTTATTTTAATTAAGTTAATTTATTTATGCCGTTATTTAAATCACATTAAAGCATCATAAAATTGCACCAATCATTTCATAATGTATAAATAATTCAATAATTCAATGCGTTACAATCAGGCATGACCATTGCTATATACACTGCCAAGAAGTCAACCAATGTCCACAATTCATATTCCCGGGAGGTCACTATGAAAAAGTTTATAACAATGATTGAAGACTTATGGGTTGCTGTAGCCTTTGCAGAAGCCGGCATCTATGAGCATGCAGTAATGCATGATTCACAACCTATTTGCCATGATTCTGTGCGCATCCATACTGCGTAATATCCTGTTGCTCTTGAGGAGGCACTAATGCACATCGATCCGATGACCCTGAACTTCAGAAACATTCTGGCACTTCAACTGCTGGTAGTCCTTACTCTTGCCGTGAACTCACCCGTTATCCAGCAAGAAATGCTCAAGATCTGGAAGACGCTCAATACCCCTTTGCTTCAGAAAAAACCCACCAAAACCAACCACACGTCGGGGAAGTTCTGGGAGATCGACATGACCAATTTCGAGCCTTGATATGGCCATACGCTTCTTAATTCAGCTGTGACACCTGATAGAGTACATATACAAGCATGGCAACGGGCCCGAAGCTAACGACATTCGATGCCAGCGCCCTCACGCCTTTGCTGTAAAGATCCGTCCTCCCCAGCATGCTGGGGACAAGCAGCGATCCCAAGAACATCATCTGGAACATCAGAAAAAAATTTGACTGTTGAAATGCGTGTTCAAACTCCATGGTCGTTCTCCGTCCAGCGGAAAGTGAGATTCTGAGCGACACGGGCTGCAAAGGCTCGTGCTCATTCCGCTGATTGATCCCGCGTCGTACTTACCTTACATTGTTTTCGTTGAGAGTGCCGCCACATGAAGCTTCGCTGCTTCGCTTGCCAGTTCCGACGCGCCCACAGCCTGCTGATACTTGTTGATGATCTTCGTGAATTTCGGCGGGCAGAGCAACACGTCAACCTTCTCGGTCTTGGCAAAGCTTACCACTTCCTCGGTCGGGTTCCCTTCGATGCTGTAGAGACTTGCCTTCACGCCCTTGCCCTTCTCGCGGATGATGGTCTTCGCCTCTTCGATGAACCGTTCCGCTTCGGCCCTGGCCGCTCCCTGAGCATCAACCGTGGCATCGTAGTCAACGAACATCCCGTTATTAAATACATGGAGCGCAACCACCTCGCCGCCTTTTTCACGCGCTTTGTCCATACCGTATACCAGAGCTTCTTTCGCCTGCAACGTCCCATCATAAGCAACCATGATTTTCATTTTACTACCTCCTGTTAGATTTTTTATTGTGTTCTTGTGTGCCTCGTTGCCTTATATATTGCACGGGGCGTGCCAGATTTTATATGCTATTTTTTCAATACATTACTGGTTGTGGCGCAGTTTATTTACTGCATAAGGGGGCGCAAGATATTACTGCGGGAGAGGGATCTGGTGCGGGAAAGTAGTTTTTTCATTTGAGGAGTACTGGTGATGGACAGAAACCTGCGGTTACCACCGCTCATCTCACCGGTGATACCGAGGCAAGGTCGATGCCGAGCAGCCGGATCTTCTGCTGCAGGTTCTGGCGGTGAACGTTCAAGAGCCGCGCTGCCTCGGAGATATTTCCACCCGATTCCACGAGCGCGGCAATAATGAGGCTCTTCTCAAACTGGCCTTTCGCGTCCTTGAGCGGCATGATCGGTATCTTCTGCGCCTCCTGGTTCAGCTTCTTGTCCTCGAGGAGATACTTGGGGAGGTCGTCCCTCTGTATCACCGGACCTGCAGTAAACGCAATGGCGTATTCTATGGAGTTCTCAAGCTCGCGCACATTGCCCGGAAAATGGTACCCAAGCACTGCCTGCATGGCCTCTTTGGCAATGCCCGTGATGTTCTTTTCCGGCGCCTTGGACTTGTGCTTCTCGATAAAGTGGTTCACGAGCAGCGGGATATCTTCCTGTCTCCTCCGGAGCGGTGGCAGCTCAATAGGGATCACGTTCAGACGGTAGTAAAGGTCCTCGCGAAAGCTCTTGTCCGCGATCGCTTTTTTCAGGTCCTTGTTTGTGGCGGCCACTACGCGCACGTTAACCGTCCTCGTCTGGATATCGCCGATGCGCGAAAATTCCCCTTCCTGCAAAACCCTCAGGAGCTTCACCTGGAGCGGGGCCGAAAGCTCGCCGATCTCATCGAGGAACAGGGTGCCCTTGTCCGCCTCTTCAACAAGCCCCCTCTTGTCCGCAATGGCGCCGGTGAATGAGCCCTTCACATGGCCGAATAGTTCTGACTCAATCAGCCCGTCGGGGATGGCGCCGCAGTTCACGGTCACGAACCGCCGGCGCACGCGCACACTGTTTGAATGGATCGCCCGGGCCACAAGCTCCTTGCCGGTCCCGCTCTCGCCGGTCACCAGCACGTTGCTTTCGCTCGAGGCCGCATGGCGCATGACCCGGAACATTTCGCGGATCTCAGTGCTGTTGCCGATGATGTTCTGGAACGAGTATCGCGTCTCGAGCTGCGATCGAAGGACGACGTTCTCCCGTTCGAGCCTGCGTTTTTCGAGCGCCCGCCTGATCGGGATCCGAACCTCGTCGGGGGTGAAGGGCTTGGGGATATAGTCGTAGATCCCTTTCTTGACCGCATCCACGGCCGAAGGGATCGTGCCGAAAGCGGTAATGATGATGAAGATGCTGTCCGCAGCTGCGTCCTTGATGTTGTCATAGAGCTCGAGCCCGGTCATCTTCGGCATCTTGAGGTCCGAGATGATGAGGTCGTAATGGTTCTGCTTGATGTCGTCGACCGCCGCAACGCTGTTCGTGGTTGTGACCACCTCGACCCCCTCGATCTCGAGGATCGCTTTCATGGCCTCACACACGCTTGCTTCATCATCAACCACGATCGCTTTAAACTTGTCCATAGATCGGCAACCTCACCGTAAATGTCGTTCCCTGTCCCACTGTGCTCGCAACCTCAATGTCGCCACCATGCTTCTTAATGATACCATAGCTCACGGCAAGGCCCAGCCCCGTACCCTTGAAGGCGTCCTTGGTGGTAAAAAAGGGGTCGAAGATCTTATGGAGGTTCTCCTCCGGGATCCCGGCGCCGGTGTCTGAAAAGAAGAGCTCAATACTGTTCTCGTGCAATCGCGTACTGATCACGATCTTGCCCGGCGGGGTAATGGAGTGAATGGCATTCAGCAGGATATTCATGACCACCTGGCCGATCTGCGCCGGATCCGCATAGACCGCGGGCAGGTTGTCGCCGAGCTTCAGGTCGAGTTCGACGCCCTTGAACGCGTCCTGCGCCATGAGTGAGTCGGCAATCTCGGAAACCGGTTCGTTGATATTGATCTTCTCGGGCTTGATGACGGTCTCACGCCCGAAATTGAGCAGCTGCCGCACGATGATCCGCGCCCGGTCCGTCTCCCGCGCCATAAGCTTCAACTTCTCGTGGCGAGGATCGCCGGGGGGGCACTGCTCCAGCATGAGGTTCGAGAAGGTAAGCACCGCGGTAAGCGGGTTGTTGATCTCATGGGCGATCCCGGCGGCAAGCTTGCCTACGGACGCGAGCTTCTCCGCCTCCACGAGCTGCGCCTGCTTCTCCCGCAGCTTCTCGATCGTGTGTTCGAGCGACCAGAGGGCATTCTTGAGCTTCTCCTCCATCAGGTTAAACGATGTCTCCAGGGACGACAGCTCGTCCTGCCCTTTGACCTCGATCATCTCCGAGAAATCGCCCTGAGCGATCTTCTTGGTGATCTTCTCGAGCATTCGGATCGGCGTAGCAATGCTGGTCGCCAGCTTAATGTTGATGATGGTACCGACGACGACGATCAGCACGAGAGCGGCGACCTGCAGCATGATGGACATCTTGATCGTGGTCGCGATGTCCAACCGTTCTTTCTTTGCGAGGTTCTGGGTAAAGGCCTGGATCTCCCGCGCCGTCAGCCGCATCTTGTCCACGGACTGTTTTTCCGTTTCGTAGAGGCCATAGAGCCTGGTCACGAGGGCCTGATAGTCCCGGATCTCGGGATAGTGAGCAAGAGAAGAGATGTCATAGGTCCGTTTGAACACGGCAAAGGCATCCTTGTGCTTGTAAAGCATGATGTTCTTCTCATATCGCCTCAATACCAGAAATGTCTGGAGACCCGCACCCCCTATGACGTGCTCCGCCTGCAGGCCCCGTTTCCGGACAAGGGCTTCCAGGTCCTTCTGCGCAGTGAAGTTCGCGGCAATGACCTTGATCAGCTGCTCGTACTCGGCGATGGCCGTTTTCATCATCGTAGAGTTGTCGCCGCCGATCTCGATGACGATCTCCGCACGGATGGCCGCAATGCTGTTGTTAAGGGTTCCCAGGTACTTTTGCAGTTCTTCGAGACTTTCGCTGTCCTTGAACAGCAAAAAGTTCTTTTCATAACGCCGCACTTCAAGAATAGTATTGGTTAAGTCGTCCGCCGTCTCCACAAGGACCAGTCTCGTGCCGATCGTATGGAGCTCTTTATAGGCGAAAGAACTGAGAATAACCGCAAGAAGAATATACAGTCCGAAACCGAGGAGGAGTTTGTCCCGTATCTTCATAGAGCGCCATTATAGCGTAATCGGGTTTAAAAAGAAACAGGGGTTCGATGTTTCCACCGAACCCCTGGCAGAGTGGTTCTTAGACCCAGGAGGGCTCCCGGACCACGAACACGCAGGAGGGGCTGTGGCGCACGACATTCTCCGCCACGCTCCCGAGATGGAAGCGCTGGTTCGCGCTCCGTCCCCTGCTCCCGATTACGATGAGGTCGATCTTTTCCTTTTCAGCATACGACACGATTTCCATAGCCGGCGAAGGAGCGGTTGCCAGGACGGTATTCGCCGTGCTCACGCCCAGGGACTTCATCTGCTCTCTGGCCTTTGTCAGAAGCTCCTCGCCCCGGCTCTTCATGCTTTCGAGCAGCCGGTCGCGGTCTGACACGGAAAGTTCAAGGTCGATGTCCGCCACCGAGGGTATGACCGTAATAAGGGTCACCTGCGCGTTTTTTGTCTTTGCATAATGCGATGCCACCTTGATGCCTTCTGATGAGTGTTTGGATCCGTCAACCGGTACCAATACCTTCATGCAACCTCCTATACCTCTTTTTTGACTTTGGCTTTTTTCATGGTGAGCCCGATGCCGTCGAACATGTAGAAGATGGCAAAGCCCCACCACATGGTGTAAGCCACGTAGAACACGAGCAGCCCGCTCATGATGCCTGCCTTGTCCACGACATTCTGCGCCTCGACCTTATAGTAATTATAGGCCGGCTCCACCGCTTTTTTCATCACATCGGAGACGATCTTCGCGTCCTCGATCTTGCCCTGCTTCTTCAGAGCTTTGTCCACGCCCTTGAGCATGTTATGCCAGGCCTCCATGACCTTCTTTTCGTCACCCCCATAGCGAGCGGCAACGGCGGCGCCGTTGTTCTTGAACATATCGTCGGAGTCCTGGAGTATCTTTGACAGCAAGGCGCCGAGGTTGCCGCTGATCTGGAGCTCGGGGCTCGCGTTCTTCGCCTCGACCCCTGCCACGGCAAGGAGCTTCATGGTGCCGTCGATCTGTTCCGGCTTTTCGAACTTCACACTCACGGCAATGGCTGTATTCGCGAACTTCTCATTGCTCTTTATAACTTTGGGGATAAAATAGGAAGATCCTTTCGAAAGCTTGTTGAACATGTCGTCTGCGTAGACAAGCCCGTTTCTCCCTTCGCCGAAAACAGGCGAGAACATAAGAGCGAGCATGCCGGCAAACGTCAAGGCCAGGAGTGCTCCGGTGATAAATGTTGATTTATTTTTTACGATCATGGCTATGCCTCCTGCCTGAGTGTTTTTATGTTCGTAAAGAACTTACTGAAGATCCAGAGCCCAAAGACGGCGACCACGATCCAGAAGACAACGTTGCCCACCGATTCGATGGCATTGACGCTGGCCTTGGACATATCGATGTACTCGAGCTCCACCATCTTCTTGGGAAGCGTGGAGGCGCGATTGATGAATCCCGCAATGATCGATACGGCATAGAAACCGCGGATCTGAATGCCCTTCACCACCTTGGTCGTGAGCGCGCCGACCTGGATGCCGATGAGCGAGCCGATGAGCATGCCTATGGCCAGCGTATAGAACACATATCCGTAGATGGCGTACTGCGCGATGGAGGCAAGGCCTGCGGTAAAGATGATCTGAAAAATATCCGTGCCGACGGTCGTTGCCGTGGACACGCCAAAGGTGTACACGAACATGGGAAAGGTTACGAACCCGCCGCCCACGCCCATGATGGCGGCCAGGATGCCGACAATCAAGCCGCCCATGGCGATAAACACGCCGGAGATCTTTTTGCCGCCCTCGACATAATCTTCGTCAAACGTGATCATGGGCGGGATATGCACTTTCTGGAGCTTGAGGGCGAAGTCGGTCGTGCCTGAGGACCCGCCGTGTGCGTCGCCGTGCGAATCCCCGCCGCCCGTGGCCGGTTGCCTCGTGGATTTCCAGAAGTCCATCATCGCATAAAAGCCGAGGAAGCCGAGCAGGATGGCATACACCAGGCTGATAAACGCTTCGGACAGGATCGGGTCCTTGTCATAGAAGAATCTGTTGATGGAGCCGCCGATGAAGGTACCGGCGGCCGACCCGACGAGGAACGCCAGTGCCAGCTTCGTGGACACGTTGCCGAGCTTCTTGTGCACCGTGGTACCCATGATGGCCTTGGCAAAAATGTGGAACACGTCTGTGCCTACTGCCAGAATGCCCTTAACGCCGGCGGCCATGAGCGCCGGGGTGATGATGAACCCGCCGCCCGCGCCGATGCAGCCGGTGATAAGCCCCGCGGCCAGGCCGATGGCGATGGAGACCACAAAGATACTGGTGGAATAGAAGG
>JBGPIG010000045.1:0-12358 GCA_041484745.1 Nitrospirota bacterium
ACCGGCTCTTTCCGGAACCCCTTCTCGAGCGAAGGCCGGGGGTCCAGCAGCGCGCGCGTATCAACAGGCTGCTTCAAAACCGTTCCTTCCGGGGTGAAGAGCCAGAGGGGGTTCTCGTCGAAGATCTTTATCCGGTCCAGATATCCGAGAAATTCCTTGAGGCTGTGGTCGATCATGACGGCCCCGCCGAACCTGCCGATGTCCGCGTCGGTCTTGTAAATGCCGGCCGAGAAGAGGACGTTCCCGTACTTGTCCACAAAGGGGCTCTCGATATCGATGCCCCCCGGCGGTCCCGCCTTGATCCTCGCGAAGAGCGGCCGTCCGCCTACGTCACGGTAGGTCCTGACGCGGCCGGACCAGTCGACCTTGATGACCTCTTTACCGGCAGCATTGACATAGGAAATCCTTTCGTAGTCCCTGCTGTACTTCAGTGACTCGAGAAAAAAACGCTCCACGGCGCGCGCGGAGACTTCGCGCTCGAGCTCCGAGGCCGTGATGAACTCGTCCAGGATCGGATTGGAAGCCAGCAGCTGCAGATCTTTCACCAGCACTGCCCTGAGTTCCGACCGGAAGTGGTAGCTGATGGTCTCGAACTGCTGCAGAAGGTATTCGGTGGTTTGCTTTTCGAGGGACCTCTTGCTGTAAACAGAGAAAACAGCCGTCAACAGGCCGCTGATGAGGACAACGACTCCCAGCAAGGCGATCAGGAGCCTTGCAAATATGGAAAGACCCTTTTTCTCTCCCTGGTTCATGAGGCCGGTCTTCTGCTCCCTGAAGGAATTTACGGAGTCACACCATCGAAATAGTGTTCAATGCCCATCCGATCCGTGAGCGTGATCCCCAGCTGGCGTGCCCGCGCAGTATTGACCGTCAAGGGGCCGCGTTTCGGTGCGTGGGTAGGATAGGTCGCGGGACTGGCCCCTTTCGTCAGGATATCGCGGGCGAGGGTGACCGCCTCGAAACCCTGACGATAGCCCGAATCATCGGCGGCGCACAGCAGCCCCTGCTTCACAAAAGGTCCAAGCGCGGCCTCGGGGATTGTGATGTTCTCGAGGTACCACCTGGCCACCTCCCTGTCCGGTACGGCATTCCCCTTGTCGTCCTTCAGCGTGGAGTACTGCACGACAAAAAAGGCGTCCACGTTCTTCTGGAGCTCCAGCGCCCTCTTCTTCCAGAGCTGAAGATCATTGGTGACCACGCTTTCGACGAGCTTGAGGGGAAGCTCTCCTCTCAGCGCGAGGAACTTGATCCCTTTCTGGTGAGCCCTGCCCGACGGCGAATCATCGGACAGGACCGCAAACGTCTTTACGGCCGGCATGACGGACTTTATCAGCTGGAGACTTTCGAGATAATAGCCGGACTGGTAGACGCCCGTAATATTGTGTCCCGGCCTGTTGGCCGTATCAACCAGACCATACTTCACCGGATTTCCGCTGAAACCCCAGAAGACCACGGGGAGCTTGGTGTCCAGAAACTGGTTGCCGATGTAGTTGCCGGCCTCATCATCGCCCAGGAACAATATATCGGCCTTGAACGCCCTGATGATCTGAACGATCTCATTCGTTGTCCGGATGAGTTCAGGCTTGCTCGTCTTCCGTTTCGCGTCCATCCATATCTGTTGCATGACCGCCTTCGACGTCTCGATCCGGTCATTCCTGGTGTACTCCTCGATCTGTTCTTTGTTGTCAAAATAACCGTATTTCAGCATGGCGTCGCAGAACCCGCGGCTGCTGTCCTGAGACCAGAGATATTCCCGGTGATAGCTGTTCACGACAAAGATCCTCTTTTTTGCCGGTTCTTTTCTTGGAGCGGCGTGTCCCGTCGATGCAAGACAGAATCCCAGGAAGACCGCAAACCAGAATGTTCCTTTTTTCAATCCGTCCTCCGGCGGTTCAAGGGACCCCTCCCGTAAAACTGATCGGCCACAGACCTTATGGCCGCTGACAGCGGAAGCGGAGAATATCTTATCCGCAGATTTCGCAGAAAAAGCAGATCAAATCTTACAATACGTTTCTGGTCCTCTGTTTTAATAATCTGTGTAATCTGCGGACTAACCTGTGTCTTTTCTCTGTGGCTGTGCCAAAAAAGGTTTTGGTCCCGGTTTGCTTGGGTCAGGAACCGTATTATTCCCTCTCCGGAACTCTAACGACGGACAGAAACAACCCGAGCTTCCGGATGACATCGGTAAATTTTTCATACTCCACCGGTTTGGTGATATAGGCATTGCACCCGAGGTCATAGCACCGGGCGATCTCGTGGGGATTGTCCGTCGTGGTCAGGACCACGACCGGGATCGCCTTCGTGCCCTCGTCGCTCTTGATCGCGCTGAGCACCTGGTACCCATCGAGTACGGGGAGGTTGAGATCGAGCAGAATGAGGAGCGGTATCGGGTGGAGGTGCGTATGAAAGTCGCCTTTCTTAAAGAGGAAGTCGACGGCCTTCTGCCCGTTATCCAGCGTGATAATGGTATTGGTGAACCCTCCCCGCCGGAGGTTCTTCTCGATGAGCAGGGCATGCCCGGGGTCGTCCTCGACCAGCAGGATGGTTATTGCATGGTAATTGTCCATAAACTGCCTTTCTTTCACCGCGGACCCTGTTCAGGACGCTTCGCAGCGCGGGGATTGTCATGCCGAACGACTTCCCCCGCCGGGTCCCGGTCCGCTGCCGATGCTTCCGCCCTGACTCCCTCCCGCATGGTCAAGGCGACCAGACCGGTGATGTGTAATTTGCGTCGTTCGGGGTGATCCTCTCTATGTCCGTGCCGTCCGCGTTCATAATATAGAGGTTGAACTTGCCCTCGCGGTTCGAGCTGAACACGATCTGTCTGCCCGAAGGCGACCATGACGGATTTTCATCGCTTCCCGGACCGCTTGTGAGCACGCGGACGTCCGATCCGTCGGGGTTCACGGTCGCGATCCTGAACAGCCCCTTCACCTGTGAGACGAACACGATCCGGTCCCCCCGCGGCGACCATTGGGGCGAGGCGTTGTAGGGACCCTCGAAGGTGATTCGGCGAACGTTCGTCCCGTCGGTGTCCATGATGTAAATCTGCGGCGTCCCCGACCTGCCCGAGGTGAACACAAGCTCCCGGCCGTTCGGCGACCACGCGGGCGATACATTGTCAGATTGCCCATAGGTGAGCCGCTCAAGGTCATTGCCGTCACGGCCCATGGTATAGAGCTCCGCGCTGCCGTCTTTGCTCATCGCCAGCGCAAGACGCTTCCCGTTCGGGGACCAGGCTGGCGAGATATTCAGGCCCTCGTTCCCCGATATCTTCCAGCGTTTTCCCGTTTCCATGTCCAGCCCGAAGACGTCGGGATTTTTGTCGCGGTACGAAACATAGGCCAGCAGCCTGCCGTCGGGGCTCCAGGCCGGAGAGAGACAGATGGAACGGTCCGCGGTGATCCTCAACGCGTTCTGGCCGTCATAGTCCATGACGTAAAGCTCCTTGGACCGGGTCTTGTCCGACACATAGGCAATCCGGGTCCGCGCTATGCCCTTCTCGCCCGTGTACCGCGAGACGATCTCGTCGGCAAAGGTGTGGACCATGCGTCGGAACGTTTCATCGTTGCCGAAGTAATCCTTGTTCGTGATCCGCAATCCCGATGCAGCGTCGTAGAGCTTTCCGGACAACACGATGTCCTTGTTCTTTTTTTGGATCGACGCCCACACAACAGCGGTGAGTCCGAAGGCGCCGCCCCTCCTGACCGTGTCCTCCGTCGGCTCTGTCTTCGCCGAATACGAGAGGTCCAGCTTCTTCGGGTCCAGGACCTCGAATATCTGGGAGCGGCGCAGGTCGGCCTGCAGCACCTCGATCGCCAAGTTACGGAGCGCCGGCGAGCCGGCATCATCGCGAATATCAAGCACCGTGATGGGTATCTTCTTGGCCTCCCCGTGGATCACACCGAGATAGTACTGCGCCGCGGCAGGAGCCGCGGTGAGCGCGAGGAGCGTTATGATTGATAGAATAATACGTTTCAGCATGCGTATACTCGGGGTCCCCTTTTTATTCCTTATCCATCAAATCCACACTGAACACTTCATACTCTTTGTAAAACCCTTCCGGCAAAGGCGGAAAAGGGCTTGAAAGAAGAATGGCCCGCATTGCCGCCTGGTCAAAATAGAAATTTCCGCTCGATTTCTCGAGATTGGTATCACCTACCCTGCCGGAGCGAAGTATTTTAAACAGTACATTCACCTTCATTGCCTTGGCGCTGGGGGGCGGGTTCCAATTCTGCTCGATTTTGTCGCGGACAATCACCAGGTAGGGCGGGAACTTGAACTCCTGGGACGTGGTACCCACGGCCACACCCGCTGCCACACCCGCGGCCTTGCCCCCGGATTTCGCTGGAGCGACTTCGGATGCGGACGGTCCCGCAGGCGGTTCTGTCGGAGCGATCTGGGGCTTTGATGGTGCCGATGCCGCCGGCTTCGGCTTCTGATGAAGCTCGGACATAACACCTTTTTTCGGTAAGGCCTTTTGGGGGGCAGGTGCGGTTTTTTTGGGTTTCGGCGCCGCCTTTTGTGCCTTCTGCGGCGACTGTTCCGTCTTGGGCATCGCTTCTTTTGCCGGCGCTGCAGGCGCCGCCTCTCCAGCCGGAGAAGCCTGGGAAAGGTCCGCCGGCCGGCCAACGAGCTTCACTTGATAGAACGGCGGGACGCGCGTTTTCGGAGTCGCCATCATTGTCAGAAAGAACGCGGCAAGGGCAACGAGAACGTGCAGCAAAAAAGAAAAGACGACGGCGATTGCGAACTCATGTCCCGCCTGTTCGGTCCTCTTCCCTGAAAACAGCCTCATTTTCCGGACTCGCCCCCCGCGCCGGCTTCGGTCACCATGCCGAGCCGGTCGATGCCGGCCCGTTTCACGATGTCCATGACCCGCACTACCGCGCCGTAGGGCGCGTCCTTGTCGGCCCTGAGATACACATTGATCAGCGGCTTGGACCTGCGTATGGAATCGAGCACGTCCCTGAGCCTCGAGATGTCCACCCGCTCTTTCTCCACGAACAACTCCTGGTTGCGGGTGACCGTAAGCACGATACGGTCCTCGGGCTTGACGGTATTGGCCTCGGACTTGGGCAGGTTCACATCGAGTCCCCGACTCATCATGGGCGAAAGGATCATATAGAAGAACAAGACCACGAGAAGCACATCAATGAGCGGCACCAGGTTCAGCTCCCGCATGATGTGACTGCTCCTCCGTTCAGTGATCATGACTGCCTCCGGATAAGCGTCCTCTCAATAAAGCTCAGGAACTCCATGGAAAATGAGTCCATCCTCGTGGCAATGCCGCGGATCTTCTCGGAAAAATAGTTGTACGCGATGACCGCGGGGATCGCGACGAACAATCCCATGGACGTGTTGATGAGCGCTTCCGCGAGCCCCGGGGCAAGCGCCCCGATATCGCCGGAGCCCTTGAGGCCGATCCCGTAGAAGGCGTCCATGATCCCCCATACGGTCCCGAAAAGTCCGAGCAGCGGTCCGACCGTCCCGGCGGTGCCGAGAAACGCGAGGTACCGCTCCATGTAATTGATTTCATCCTGCGTCGTGATTTTCAGTGCCCGCTCGATTTCCTCTTTGATCATGGGCTTGTCGGCATCCGTCACCTTGCCTTCCGGCAGGGATTTGATGATGGATTCCGCTTCCTTGAATCCCTCGATGAAGAGCGTTGCTATGGGGCTGAACTTCTTGGACTCGGCGTGTTTCATGAGGTCCGGCACGTTCTTGGTCTTCCGGAAGTCGGACATGAACGCGCGTGATTCTATTTCAGCCCTCCTCAGGAACTGGTACTTCATCAGGATCATGGCCCAGGTGACAATAGAGACCCCCATAAGGATGACCACGATCACCTTGCCGACCCACCCGGACTCTAAAAACAATCCTACGATTCCGCTCCCCATCCCGGGCACCGTACTCACACTCAATGCGAACATGTACTTACCTCCATAAATGAAAATTCAAAATGGAACATTCAAAATTCAAAATTCGCCGCCGCTATCTTGAATGTTGAACTTTGAATATTGAATTTTGATATGAACAATCCGTCTCAGAAAATGCCCATCTCTCTTCCCATCTCGCTCACGTCATAGCCGCCCATGCTCGTGATCTGATCGCGGAACTCCTTGTCCTCCCGAACAATCCCGAGCAGCGCCTGGAGCATGGGGGTGCCGTAGTATTCCTCAAGGACCGCCAGGTCGTATCGCTCCTGCGCAACGGGGATGAAATCAAGACCAAGCGCCTGGGCCGCCGAAAGCACCGCAAGCCCGGTGTCCGCCGCCCCCGAGAGCACTGCGGCGGCCACGGCCATGTGCGTAAATTCCTCGTGATGATACCCTTTTACGTTCTCCGGGTCAATCTTCAATTTTTTCAGATACAGGTCCGTCAGGAGCCGCGTGCCGGCGCCCGCCTGACGGTTCACAAACACGACGTCCCCGCGGCCCAGGTCCTCAAATCCCTTGATGCCTTTGGGATTGCCCCGGGAAACAATGAGGCCCTGTGTCCGATACACGAGGTTCACGAGCACGACCTTCTTGTCCGGCAGATGCTTTTTGATGTAACTGACGTTATATTCACCGGTCACCTCGTCGAGCAGATGAGTTCCCGCGAGATGGGCCTCGCCGCGCTTCAAGGCCAAGAGACCGCCCATACTGCCGACGTGCGCGGACGACAATGAAAGTTCGGGATGTTTTTTCTTGAGATAATTGGCAAGCACATCGAGGGCGTTGTCATGGGAGCCGATGCAGACGATGGTGTTCTCAATGTCGCGGGCGGACCGCAGGAGTTCCACAATTACTTCATGCCCGGCGGCGATGCCTTCGCTCCGGGCGGGAACGCGTATGATGCCGTCCGCCCGCACGAGCGACATGAGCGCGCCCGCACCCCTGGTCACGGGCATGGCGATCAAATTGCCTGAAACGCTGCCGAGCTTCACCCTTATGAACTCCTCCTGTCCGAGCGTGGAAGCCACCTGCCTGCTGAGCTTTGCCTTGATCGTCTCGGGGCCCGGCGACGAAAGCCCCAGCATTGCATAGATCAGCGGTTTCACAAAGAGCGTGAACGTAAGCGCGGCCGAGACCGGGTAGCCCGGTATGCCGATCACGGGCTTGCCTTTGACGATGCCGAGGATCACGGGCTTGCCGGGTTTGATCGAGACGCCGTGAACGAAGACCTCGCCGAGTTCCGCGATCACGTCCGAGGTGAAATCTTCCCTCCCCGCTGACGAACCCGCGTTGATCACAACGAGGTCTGATTCTGTGAGCGCGTCAAGGATGGTCTTCTTGAGAAGGTCGGCGCTGTCTTTGACGATCTTCTTTCGCATTGCCTGGGCGCCGTATTCCGCGGCCATGGCGGAAAGCATGGTCGAATTGAAGTCGATAATGTCGCCCTTCTTGAGTTCGCTTCCCGGATCGACCAGTTCCGTTCCGGTGGGAATGATCGCGACAACGGGTCGGCGCCGGACCATGACCGTGGCATGTCCGCTCGCGATCATTGCCGCCATGTCCACGGGTCGTATCAGATGGTTCTCTGAAATGATGAGCTCCGTGGCAACGATGTCCTCGCCCACCAGACGCACGTGCTGCCACGGCGTTGCGGGTTTCAGGATCTCGATCTCGGACTCGGCTGTCTTTTCCACGTCCTCGATCATGATCACCGCGTCATACCCGTCGGGCATGGGGTCGCCGGTGTCGATCGCCACAGCCAGGCCCGGGACCATAAGACGCTTGGGTCTGGTTTCGGAAGCGCCGAACGTATCGATGAACCGGACGGCATAACCATCCATGGCCGCGGAATGATAGAAAGGCGACGATATCCTGGCGATCACGGCCTCGGACGTCACGCGGCCGAGCGCGTCGCCCACGGGAATGCGCTCTCCGGCGAGCGGACCGCCGATAGCGGCGGCCTTCAGCGCATCGTTATACTTCCGGATCGCGTCGGCAAGAGACTCGTTGTTAAGATATTTTTTTTGTTTGAATGCCATATCAGTACGATGTTGGGTTTCGCTGCGCTCAGCCCAACCTACACGCTAATCTTCATGTGGACCGAGGAACCGCTTGCCATTGAAGTGAATAAGATGAGTGGGAGATTCAGCGATCCAGACAACTGTTTCCCAGGCGATATCGGCGGCGTGTTTCACCATCGTTCGCCTGTCGTGAAACGCGGTCACGTAAATAATGCCTGCCTTCGAGCCGGCAAATATTTCCTTTAACTCCTGTCTACGCTCAGGGCTTATTGGTCCACGACTGCCTGCCGCTTCAATAAGAAAGAGCCAATTCTTCTCGACGTGATGCACCACAACATCCGGCATCTTCCCATGTTCTTCGATAGTGAGTCCCAATTCCGCAAGAGCATCGGAATAGAAATATGACCATTTCGCCTTGGCGCCGCTTACATAGAGTACATGCCCGCCAGGGGTATAAAGCGAGCAAAAATCATCAACGATCTTCTTTACCAATGCATTCTGCATGCCCGGTAAAAACTTGATGTCCTCACCGTTCGACAGCACAACTGGAACCCGCCGCATCTCGCGTTCTTTCCCGTAACGCTCTTCCAAAGTCTTCACACTTTTCATAGACTCACTCCCTGAATCCTTTACGGTGTTGCTTCCTCTGAAATATGCGCCGCGAACGTCCTAGCAAACGCCCTTAGTCCGGTCTCAGCACTCATCTCCGTGTACAAACCTGATTTGACAGCGGAACGAGGCGATAGAATAACAGCGGCAGCTGCATAAAGTTCTTCCTTCATCAGTTTCTTACACAGGATATTGTACCGCTCCGCATATGATGCACCTTTAAATTCCGGGAATATACGAAAGTTGGGCGATACATCCGTTACAGGCTTGCGTGAAGCCGGGGCATCTTCGAGAAGCATCAGATACCCCACAAAGGGTTTCCGACTCCCGCCAAAAGCCCCTTCTCGAAATGCCGTTTTCAGGTCAAGCGCCGTTCCGAGCGCTTCCTCGCAGCGGTTATTGGCATTGTTTCCGAATGAAGGGCCAACCTGGGACTTGAACTCTATCGCAGCAACCAACTTTCCCTTATTCAATACGAGCAGGTCCCACAATTTGGTAGGACGAAAGAAACCGGGAAGGGTCAGGAGCCGGCGTTTCAGCATGATATCGGCGTTGACCAAACCATTCGCATGAACGATATCGACCACCATGTCGATGAAGCCGTTCATGTTGCTGCCGGCGGTTACCGCGCTCCGCTCGCCCTGGTCAGCCCTGCCTCCTGCCTTTTGCTTTTTGACAGCCTTCTTTCTGCCTATCCAGAACTTCCTGACAGCAGCGCGGGCCTTTGGATCGAAATCCGTAAGATCAAGCGGCATTATCCACTCCTTTATCATCAACTTGCCCGACGATGCTTCGTTCCTCTGGCGTTAATTTGTAAAGATCGAAGGTAGCAGTATTACAAGACGCGATATCCCTTTTTTCAGCAGCAGCTCTCAGTCTCACTCTTATCTTTTCCGGAATGTCCTTCCAATAAGGGACATGAATGCGCCGCAGGTACTGGGCCTGAAACCGCAAATAACCTCCACGCATCTTCGTGGAATAAGTCAAAATAAAATGCCGGGTGATGTCCGACAGAAGCACCGCCTGAAGCGCCTTTAAATCCCACGTATCGGAGGTAATGTAATAGAGGTTGTGATGTGGATAATATTTTCCCTCTTCATATACGATATTTGCTTCACCCTTGATATCGGGAATAAGAAGTTTAGACATGTACGTGATTGATGGCGTAATCCGGTCAATAGTCCGATACCAGCGTTCACTATTTCGCTTCGCCACATTGCGCTTGCATATCAGCGTCTTGTTCCGGTTCAAATACGCTGCCAGTTTCGGATATTTCTTCAAGTTCACCAAACCGCCATCATCATCAAAAGGATTGATAACACCCTTGCCATTCCATTCCACCTTGCCAGCCCGGATATCCCGGGTCATGACCAATGGTAGCTTGCGGTCCCGCTCCACATCAAGCTCATCAAAGTTGCCTACATACACCTTATCCGCGCCGGTCGCAACCCCAATGCTGACTTTGCACCCAGCCTCTTCCAGCGTCGGATAGGTCGCTTCAAGTCGTCGTAAAACCGCAAGCTGGTCGAACGACTCAAGAACCCATGGCTCGCTGCTGTTCATGATGCTGGACACTTCATGCACAACACTATTCGGTTTTAATGACTTGGCGCGCATGTCGTGGCTAAGCTTGACCAGCGAATCTTTATCAATCTGTGGACGATGGGCTATGCGAGTGGATCCCGACGTTTCACGGGAAATCACAGTAATAGCCGGGTAAGCGCTCACCTCGGAATGAAACGCATCTGTATCCACCATATCAACGAAGTATTTAAGATGGAAGTCCTTCGCCACCATCTTGCGAAGTGGCCCACCGTAGCGGTTCTTCATCCACCGGTCAGAACAGATGAATCCGACAGACCCCTTCGGCTCCAAAAGCTTTAACGATTTCTCGATAAAGGGGATATAAAGGTCAGCCCGGTCATACAAGGTAACGAAACGATGCCGGTATTCCGCAAGTAGCACAGCAGAAATCAATTCCTGCCGCACGTAGGGTGGATTGCCCACAATATGAGTAAAGTTAAAGGGAAAGTCCGCGAGCAGAAAATCTCCCTGAATCAACCACGCATCGAGCAATTTTTCAGTGGCAGTGTTGGCTATCCCCTTTTCTCTAAGCAGGTTCCTGAGTTTCAAGCGGGTTTCTATGAAGCTCTTTCGATGCAGTTCAATTGCGCGGATGGAATCTCTGAGATCAGACACGGGATCGGCATGCTTGAGTGAATGTGATTTGTAGGCATCGAGAAGCCGCTCCACTGCCACCAGAAGGAACGCGCCCTCCCCGAATGACGGCTCCATCAAGCGTTTTTTGTAGAGCGCGGCAGTGGTCGTGTAGCCCGTCAAGTCCAGGATAAACTCAACCACTTCACGGCGTGTGAACACAGCACCCCGCTCCTCAATTCCTGCAGCTGCAAGCTGTGCAACAGCTGCCTGAAGTCGGTCCATACCTGGTAATGCGATTTGAGATGTTTGAAGCGTGGCCATCCTCACAAATAAAAACCCCACCATTCTCGATTTTTGGTTCTTTTCAGAAAAGCAAAAGTCTACCCTGTCCTGCAGAAGTTTCTCCTTGAAGCCATGAACGTCCAATCAGGTTTGATCAGCATATGACCCCATAGGGTCAGGTCTATACTGTTAGACATTGTTCATGACAACTTAGGCGACGATGTTTCCTAGATTGACTTCTTCGGTTCGATGCCAGTCGCCAGTCACGTTCTCAGCGCTTCACTAATTTTCCTCTTGTCCAACTCGGATTGCGGCGGCAATCGAGAACGGCGAATACAACAACTGCATTGTCGATGATACGATAATATACGGCAAAGGGAAAACGCTTCGCAAGCAGTCGGTGATGTCCCATAACTACCCGGTGCATACCTCCGAAATAGGCGAGGGAGTCAATATCCGAATACAGTGAATCAAGAAAATAGGAACCTAGGCCTGAATCCTGAGACTCGTAGAAACGATATCCTTCTTCAATATCATTTTCCGCAGAGTTCAGAATTTTTATTTTCATGAGACCTTCTTTTTGATACGTTTCTTGGCCTGATCCCAGTCCGAAGCGGTGAGCTTACCGGCTGCATATGCAGCCCCTCGTTCCTTGAGAACGTCACCATGCCAGGCCGGGGAGTCCAGCTTTTCCTCGTCACTTGCCAAGTCCGTCCAGAGGGTCTCCATTAAATCCAGCTTTTGAGAGAATGATAGTCGTGCCAATGGAAGAGCAACTTTTTTCATACAGGTTTCCTTTCAGGAAGACCAACCTTCATGCTTGCATAATTATACTCCCTTTGTTTCCCGAATCAAACTTTTAGTGTTTCGAGGGTACCAGGACATTTGCCTGAACAAAATCTGAACAAAATAGCTCTTTGCCTATGCAATACGGTTATCGAATTTCGTCTGAGTTCCGCTCGGAAGCAGTTCCCGCAGGTCTTCCTCGGCAATATTCATGCGCTTAGCGATGATTTCCCTCGTCTCTTTCATGGAGTGCTCTTTGCCGTCCACTGCTATGTCAAGCAAGGGCTTAAAGAAAGATTGGAAATCAGGAACCGCCATCACGCATCTCCTTGTCAATTCCAATTTACATATGAATTCGGTTTTCAGGAGTATATCAGGGGCAGGATGGGCTTGCAAACAGAATTTGCGCTACAAATTTATTGACGTTCTTTTTAACAATGCTTTCCGTCTTATGCTATCTTCAGCTCTTTCCGGATATTCTCGGCGACCCATTGCCGTACCAGGGTTTGATAGGGGATTCCCTTCTTCGTGGCGACCTTCTTGATCGACAAGAGATAGAGC
>JBGPIG010000046.1:0-12113 GCA_041484745.1 Nitrospirota bacterium
TTATTTCTGCATCGCTGTCTCCCTGCATACGCCCAACACTTTCCGCCTGATATTTATAAATATGATATACTAGAATCAACTTCATTGGTATCAGGCCCCTGACTGCCGGAATCCCAATCGCACCCGCAAACCATAAAACCATGTTCTTAAGAAGGGACAGGCTGTTTATGGCGAAATAGGCCAATCGAAATAGAGCCAGGAGGTGAAGGTGGAGAAAATATCGGACGATGTCTTGATCGAGGAACTGAAGAGCAGACTGGTTGAAAATAGAAAGGCTCTTCATGACCTCAGGGTGCTGACAAAAAAAATGGAGCTGGTAAATGCGAAGCTCGCTGATTCGGAAGCATTAAAAGGCGACTTCCTTTCAAATATCCGGAATGAGATAAACAATCCCCTGACCGCTATTTTAGGCCTTTCCAGGCAAATAGCCGGCGGGCGCGTCGACCCTGAATCAACACAGCGCATGGCGGAAATGATCCATAACGAGGCCTTTGACCTGGATTTTCAGCTGCGAAATATATTTTTGGCCGCGGAGCTTGAATCCGGCGAGTCGACCCTGAGCATTTCCCGGGTTGATGTAAGCACGTTAATTCGCAATTTGATAGATTCGTTCGGCCATCGTGCATCAGAAAAAAACCTCACAATGGACATAGTATGGAATGCTCCACGAGAGTCCAGTGCTCCTTTTTATTTTAGTACGGATCCCGAGAAGCTCGAGGGGATCCTCTCCAATCTATTGGCCAATGCCATTGAGTTTAACAAAGACGGCAAAAATGTGAAGGTCCTGGTCGGCAACGAGGGAAAACTCCTGACCATTTCCGTTGAGGACGAAGGCATCGGCATCCCCGAGGAGCAGCGGCAAAACATGTTTGCCCGATTCAAGCAGCTCGATACCGGTACCCAAAAAGCCCACCACGGACATGGTCTCGGTCTCAGCATTTCAAAAGCGCTGGCGGAAATGCTGGACGGCAAGGTAACGTTTACGACCGCTGCGAACGGCGGATGTATCTTTACCGTCTCGATCAGTGAAGCCGACACAGGAGTCGGAGTAGAAACAGTCTCGGAAGAGGGCAATGAATTTATCTTTTAGTCAAAAAGTGCGCCGGAGTTAAAACTTTTGTCTCTTGCGGGCTAGCGCATGCATTAAGGATTATGCACTATGTTAGACTCGGATAACAACAACCACTATCTATTGCCTGGCAATCTTTTTGCGCACCGGGATACGCATGTCGTGACAACGGTTCTGGGTTCCTGCGTCTCGGTCTGCCTGTGGGATCCTTTTAAAAAAATGGGCGGAATAAACCACTACATGCTGCCCTTCTGGAATGGTGAAGGACTTGCGTCGCCGAAATACGGGAATATCGCAATTGAAAAACTTATTGAAAGGATGCTGGAACTGGGCTGCGACAGGAGAAGCCTGCGGGCAAAGATCTTCGGTGGAGGGGAGATGTTCAGAGTAACAAACGCCGTAATGAACATCGGAGAACGTAATATTGTATTGGCGCAAGACATCCTGAACGATGAAAAAATCCCGATCATCGTTTCAGACGTGGGCGGTAAAACAGGCCGTAAAATAATTTACGATACCGGTACGGGCGCCATTTCCATGAAACGCCTTACCCGTCAAATAGATGATATTAGAATCTAAAAAAATAACTATTCGGGTGGATTGACTGAAGGCCGAAGACTGAAGGGAAAAGATATCGATTGTGTTCAATCACACAAGGAAATCCGAACCCAGAAAGATCTGACATCCCGTTTTACCACCTTCAGACTTCAGTCTTACAGCCTTCAACCTGACTACTTATGAATCTATCTACTAACTGTCCTCCCGCAACACAGCCCCGGCAATTGCCTTGAGCGGCAGCACCCGATCGACGGCGTCTAATTCGATCGCCTTTTTCGGCATGCCGAATACCACGCAGGACTCCTCATCCTGGGCAATGGTGACCGCCCCCGCTTCCTTCATTTCGAGCATCCCCTTTGCCCCATCGTCTCCCATACCGGTCATGATCACGCCGATCGAGTTTTTTCCGGCATACCTCGCAGCCGATCGGAACAGTACATCCACCGAAGGGCGATGGCGGCTTACCAGGGGCCCCTCCTTGATCTCTACATAGTACCGGGCGCCGCTCCGCTTAAGGAGGAGATGGTGGTTTCCCGGAGCGATGAGCGCGCGTCCGCGGATGACGGTGTCGTTGTTCTCCGCCTCCTTAACGGTCATGCGGCAGAGACTGTCCAGCCGCAGGGCGAACGCCTTCGTAAAGTTCTCAGGCATATGTTGCACGATCACGATACCGGGCGTGTCCGGCGGAAATGCAACAAGAAAATCCTTTAAGGCCTCGGTACCGCCCGTGGATGCGCCCACCACCACGACCTTCTCCGTTGTCCGGATCATGGCCTCCGCGCCGGCGCTGCTCTTCGAAAGGACCGCGTCCGCGGTGAGCTTCGGGGCGACCTCCCGGGGTTGTACAGACATGCGTTTCACCTGGGCCGCGGCAGCAGCCTTGACCGCGTCGCAAACCATGACCTTCGACTCTTCCAGGAACTGTTTTGTCCCCATCCGCGGCTTGGTGATTATTTCCACGGCCCCGTATTCCAGCGCCCGGATGGCGGTCTCCGATCCGGTCTCCGCCAGGCTGGAGCAAATGACCACGGGGAGAGGGTGCTGGCTCATGATCTTCTGGAGGAAGGTAAGCCCGTACATGCGCGGCATCTCAACATCGAGGGTGATGACATCGGGAACCTCATGACGCATGCGGTCGGCTGCGATGAACGGGTCGGCTGCGGTGGCCATGACCTCGATCTCGGGGTCCGAATTGAGGAGCTCTTCGAGCGTCTGGCGAACCACAGCGGAATCGTCAACGATCAACACCCTGATTTTTTTAGTCTTCATACCCGCGCTGCTCCATTTTGTTGTCCAGGGCTATTCATGAGGTCTTCCGGTAGATCGTCGATGACACACGGTTCAGGGGGACATCGAGTCCGTGCATGGACTCGGAGTGACCGAGGATCAGGTACCCATTGGGCTTCAGGTACCGGCAGAACCGGTTTATGAGCCGCTCCTGTGTAAGGCGGTCAAAATAGATGATGACATTCCGGCAAAAAATAACGTCCAGGGGCAGCTCCTTGAGATCATATTTTTCGTCCATGAGATTCAGCTTCTCGAACCGGATAATGGATCTCAGTTCCGGCGCCATGCGAATGACGCCTTTGGCCGGGTCCTTGCTCCGCATGATATATCTCTTCTTGAGCGACATTGGGACCGTTACAATCCGGTCTTCTTCATATATTCCGCGCCGTGCTTTGTCGAGAATCTGAGTAGAGATGTCCGTGGCAAGGATGGAGAAGGAGAAGCTGCGGCTTTGAGACGCAAATTCGGACAATACCATAGCAAGGGTATAGGGCTCTTCGCCCGAAGAGCAGCCGGCGCTCCATACCCGAAAGAGGTTCCCCCGGCCGGCGTTGGACGAGTTTATGTACTCGGGGAGAATCGTTTCCACCAGGAAATCAAAATGCACTGGTTCGCGGAAAAAGTCCGTCTTGTGCGTGGTCACCGCTTCGATCATGTGCACAAGCTCTTTTTCGCCGTCCTCAGCATTGAACAGGTAGTCGCAATAGTCGTGAAATGACGCGGCGCCTACGCTCCGAAGGCGCTTCCCCAGCCGCGCTTCGAGCATTACTTTTTTACCGCGAGGCATCTTGATCCCGCAATGCGCGCTGATGAACTCGCTCAGGCGATCAAAGTCGCTGTCTGACATGACTTTTCTTGTCAGTTCACTATTGGTCCTACTTTCGGCCATATAATTCACGCCAAAAAGGTAACTATTCAGGTTGAAGGTTGTAAGACTGAAGGCTGAAGGTGGCAACAATTGTTATCTTTTCCCTTCAGCCTTCAGCCTATTCACCTGAATAGCGTCTATTCTTACTGCCCCGCCGGAGTCTCGCCCTGCACCGCGGCAAGCTCGTTGGTGGTGAAGACTTTGTCGATGTCGAGAATGATAATGAACTGATCATTGTGCTTCCCCATGCCCTTGATGAACTCCGTATTGAGTCTCGTCCCGATCTTCGGCGCGGGCTCGATGTGGTCCGGTTCGAGGTCCATCACCTCCTGCACCGAATCCGCAAGCGCTCCCAGAATGGTGGTCTCATTGTCCACCGCCACCTCGACGATGATGATGCAGGTATTCACCGTTTTCTCGGTCCGGGACATGCCGAACTTCAATCTCATGTCCACTACGGGCACCACGCTGCCGCGCAGGTTGATCACGCCGCGCATGAACTCCGGCGTGCGCGGCACCTTGGCTATCGTCGTGAAATCGAGCACCTCGCGTACTTTGGAAATGTCGACCGCAAAGACCTCGTCTTCGAGCTTGAATGTCAAATACTGAGTCGTTTCCGTAATCCCTGCAACGCTCATAGGAACCTCCATGAGAATAATGTTGAATGCTTAATGCTGAATGTTTAATTGCGATGTTTTGACGATTGCCGTCAGTAATCTGACGAGCTCATCACAATCGTTCAGGAGCGATTTGGCAATATCTTTGTCAATATAATCTGAATCAGTGAGAAGCCGTATCCAATAGTGCGTTTCACGCGCTTCTTTTGATGCAATTGACATTTTGGCGATAAAATCCTTTTTAGATTGTCCAGCATTAGCTTCTTCAACATTCGCGCCAATGCTTGTTCCTGAACGAATAAGTTGACCAGCTATATGATACTCATTTTTCTTTTCCCGCAACTGCTTGCAAAGCGTTATTGTCCGCAGTGCAAATTGATAACTTTTGTCCTTTACCTGATTCTGCTTCATTGCGTTTCTCCATAATTCAGCATTCACCATTCATAATTAAACATTGCCTTTAAAACTTCTCAAACTCGCTGTCTTCTCCGTCACCTTTCCCTTTCGCGCCTTCACCGCCCATCTTTAAATCAATACCCGCGGATTTAGCAGCGGGCTTTGCCTTCTGGGGAATATGCGCGAGCTGGAGTTTGTGCTCAGTGGTCAACGGCTTCTTCGCCGCTGCGCGTCTCACTTGCTGGCCGCCGGCATCATCAACCTTGAAGAACGATATGGTGCTTTGGAGCTGGTCCGCCTGTGAAGAAAGCTCTTCGGCTGTCGAGGCCATCTCTTCTGCCGCGCCCGCGTTCTGCTGGATCACCTGGTTCAGCTGCTGGATCGCTACGCTGATCTGGTCCGCTCCCGTGGTCTGCTCCTTCGACGCGGCGCTGATCTCCTGCACCAGGTCTGCGGTCTTCTGGATGTCCGGTACGAGCTTCGCCAGCATCTGGCCCGCCTGCTCAGCCACTTCAACGCTCGAAGCGGACAACTTGCTGATCTCCGCCGCGGCTGTCTGGCTGCGCTCGGCAAGCTTTCTGACTTCAGATGCCACGACAGCGAAGCCCTTGCCGTGCTCGCCTGCCCGGGCAGCCTCGATCGCGGCGTTCAATGCCAGCAGGTTCGTCTGGCGGGCGATCTCTTCGATGATCGATATCTTGCCTGCGATCTCTTTCATGGCGCCCACGGTCTGGCTGACTGCGGTCCCGCTCTCGGTCGCGTCGTTCGACGACTTGCGCGCGATTTTCTCGGTCTGCGCCGCGTTGTCGGAGTTCTGCTTGATCGTGGCCGTCATCTCTTCCATGGATGAAGACGCTTCCTCGACCGAGGCCGCCTGCTCGGTCGTGCCCTGGGACAGCTGCTGGGCGCCCGAGGAGAGCTCCTGGCTGCCGGAGGCTACGTTGTTCGATGCCCCCTTGACGTCAGCAACCACGGACTTGAGCTTGTCCACCATGTTCTTCATGGCCTGAAGCAGCTGGCCCGTCTCGTCCTTGGACTTCACTTCAATGTTCACCATCAGATTGCCTTCGGCAAGCTTGTTGCTGACGTCTACCGCAACACCAAGAGGACGGATAATTCCTCGGGAGATCACCACACTTGCCACAATGCCGATCACTATCGAGACCAGGCTTACGAGCACAAGCACCCAGGAAGCCTTTTTTGCAAGTGCTATGTCCGCTTCAGCATCATCTGCCATACGCTTCCGGCCCTCTTGTGCAAAATCAGTGACAAGTTTGTCCAGGCGGTGTGTTTCATCCTTGAAGGTGGCCATTGCCGCATTTCCCTCGGTTGGGGTTTTTATCTTGCCGTCCCTGATCAAGCCGTATATTTTTCTGAATCCCGCATCGTACGCTACTAAGTCACTTTTCATGTTCTTGACGACTTCCTTGTCCTGCGCCAAAACAACCACTTTTTCCATGTCCGCGATGCGCTCTTCGGTTTTCTTGATCTCTTCCTGCCATTCCTTGTAATAGTTTGCCGTCTTTTCCGGCGAGGCAATGTTCAGGAAAATGTCCTTTTCAAATCGTCGCAGGCCGAGGTTGTTCGCACGGGCGCGCGCCGCATGTTCCGCTATTTTTCCATTACCTTGAAGCATCTCGGTTGTCGAACTGGAGATATAGTTGACCGCCCAGTACCCGACACCGCCCAGCACGACCAACAACAGCAGAAGCATGCCGAATCCCAAACCCATCTTCATTCCGATCTTCATGTTCTTTAACATCTGCGCCTCCTCATTAAGATAAAATGACTGCTGAAAAGTTTGCGATCGTTCGGAAAAGTTTGTTTGCAGTAACAGTGACAGGAATTAATTGAGCCCGGGGACGTTAGGTGTTGCGCACTTCTTCCCTCTCCACCGCGTGCATCAGCTTCGGGACGTCCAGGATCAGGGCGACCGTACCGTCGCCTAGAACGGTGGCCCCGGCCGTGCCTTCCGCATCCTTGTAGAACCTGCCGAGGTTCTTGATGACCGTCTGGTGGCCGCCGACAATGTGGTCCACCACAAACCCTACCCTGCCGTCCTCCACCCGGGTGATCACGATCTGCTCGATGGCGGGCGCCTCCCCGCTGATCAGAAAATGCTCGCGCAGACGGATATACGGCACCAGGTGCCCTCTGACATGCGCCATGTGCCTGTTGTGGGCCTTGACCACGTCATCGCGGGTCAATTCTACGCATTCTTCGACCAGGGAAAGGGGGAAGATGAAATGCTGCTCCCCGATCTTCGTGAGGAACCCGTCGATGATCGCGAGCGTCAGCGGCAGTTTCAGCGTGATAGATGTTCCGATGCCCCGCTCGCTTTTGATGTCGATCGTGGCTCGGAGCGTATTAAGCGCCTGCTGTACCACATCCATGCCGACGCCGCGGCCTGACACGCTCGTGACCTTCTTTGCCGTGGAGAAGCCCGGGGCGAGGATCAACAGGAACAGTTCCTTGTCCGTCAGTTCCGCGTCAGCCTGGATCAACCCCTTTTCAATACCCTTAGCACGGATGGCGTCCTTGTCCAGACCTGCTCCGTCGTCCTCGATCCTGATGAGCACATTGGCGCCGGAATGGACCGCGGAAAGATGCACGTTCCCCTGCCTCGGTTTTCCTGCCGCAGCACGCACCTCCGGCAGTTCGATGCCATGGTCGATGCTGTTCCGGATAAGATGAACGAGCGGATCGCCCAGTTTTTCGATGACGGTCTTGTCCAGCTCGGTCTCGGCCCCCTCGGTGGTGAGGTCGATCTCTTTGCCCAGCTCTCGCGACAGGTCCCTGACCAGCCGCTTGAACTTGCTGAAGGTCGAGCCGATCGGCAGCATGCGGATGCTCATGGTATTGTCGCGGAGTTCTCCGGTCAGCCGCTCAACTTCCTCGGCGATCGAGAGAAGATCGGTGTTCGCCTGCCTGCCCGCAACCTGGCTGAAACGGGCCTGTACCGTCACCAGCTCACCGACCAGGTTCACCAGGCTGTCAAGCCGTTCCGAAGGGACCCGGATGGTCGATGCCGCTTCAACGGACTGGCGCTTCTCGCGGACCTCGTTGACATGCTCCTGCTCGGCGAGTGCGGCCTCCACTTTTTCAGGTTTTACGACCCCCATCTCTACCAGGATCTGGCCGACCCGCTTTTGCCCGGAGAGCGCCTGTTTGACGGCCTCCTGAGTAACATCGCCGCGCTCTACCAGGATATCGCCGAGCTTCTTGCGGTCTTTCCCTGCTTCAAGCGCGCCCTCCTTATCAATGATGTCGATCTTCAGTTCACAATCATCCTGAATAAAAATAAAAATATCTTTGATGTCATCAGCGCTTTTTTTCGTAGTCAGAATAATGTTCCAATAGGTATAGCAGGCCTCGGGATCGAGGTCATTCAGAAGGGGGATGTCGCTCGTCTCCGCAACAATGGTGCAGTCCCCGAGCTCTCGAAGTTCATTGAGCAACCCGACCGGATTCATGCCGGTCAAAAAAAAGTTCCGTGCGGGTCGAAAGCCGATGCGGTAGGTAACGACCTCGGTCGGAGCGGAGGCATCGGCGCCTTGAGCTGCCTTTCCGTCACCCGCTGGAGAAGCAGCCGTTTTTTTCTCTTTCTCCGCCCCGCCGGGGACCAGCTGTTTCAAGGCGCTTGTTATTATCAATGCCTTCGCCGGGTCCGCTCCCTGGCCGCCATCGTAGGCGTTCAGCATCTCGCGGATCTGGTCCCTTGCGGCGAGGGTAAGGGTGATGAGCTCTTTAGTCACCGGGAGGTTGCCGTTGCGTACCAGATCGAAAACAGTTTCCACGTCATGGGTGAACTTCGCGATGTCGTCAAACCCGAACATGGCCCCGGAACCCTTGATGGTGTGCATGGCGCGGAAGACCCGTCCGATCAAGTCGGCGTTGTCAGGTTGCTCTTCAAGTTCGAGGAGCGAGGTTTCAAGCTCGGCCAGGAGCTCTTTCGCCTCTTCTTTAAAAACCTCTTTATGCTTGTCCGCGCCCTCACTCATACGAGCACCTTTTTCACCACCGCGAGAAGCTGCTCCGGCTTGAAGGGCTTCACGATCCAGCCGGTGGCCCCGGCGCTTTTGCCTTCCTGTTTTTTCGTGTCTTGGGACTCGGTCGTGAGCATGATGATGGGAATGAACTTGTAGGCCGGTTTGGCCCTGACCTCGCGGATCAGCCCGATGCCGTCGAGGTTCGGCATGTTCAGGTCGGTGATCAACATATGGACAGTCGCTCCGCTCAGCTTTGCAAGCGCGTCCTTGCCGTCCGACGCCTCGATTACGTCATAGCCGGCGCCTTTCAGCGTAAAGCTCACCATCTGTCGGATGCTCGCAGAATCATCCGCTGTCATTATCACCTTGCCCATCAGTTCCTCCTTAAATTATCCAGGGACATATTTTTCCCGGACCGGATGAACATCCGGCCCGGCATGAATAACCGCTGTCGTCTACCGCCTTCTTGAGTGCATCAGAAAGCCCGCCGGCAAGAATCAAGCTCTTGTTCATGGCCCGCGCCGTCCGATATGCGGAACAGAGGATCTGAAGACCGGCGATATCGATGTCCGTGACCTTTTCCAGATGCAACGACACCTGTTCCGCACTGCTCAGGGAACGAAGCAGCGCATCTTTCAGGTCTCCTGCCTGCTGGATGGTCAAGGCCCCCTCCAGATTCAACACCCCTGCCGTACCTGATTGTTCATAGGTAAATCCTCGCATATCGCTGTTCTCCCTAAAGGTAACTATGCAGATTGAAGGTTGTAAGACTGAAGGCTGAAGGTGCTAAAACAGGAGCTCCGGCCTTTCTGGTTCGGATTTCCTTGTGTAACTGAACACAATTGATATCTTTTACCTTCAGTCTTCGGTCTTCAGTCTATCCACCTGAAAAGACCAATAATTTACTTTACATCCCGAACATCGTTGCGGATAATTTATTCTTTTTGGCAGGAAATATTCGTTCCCCAGCGAACATTTTGAAATCAGCGGCTCAGTACTCACGGGATGCCTTCTGTCGCATCCGGTGCGAAATGTATTGTCCGTTGCTAAAAGAGCTCTATATTCGAATCCAGTTTTTCCGTTGGTTCGCCCTTAGCCGCGCCAGTGCTTTTGCCGCGCAGGAGCGCGACCGCCGGCGCCAGTGCGCGAGAGCTGTCCAGGGCTTTAGCGACAGCAGCCTCGTGAATCTTCCGCTCGTGTTCCATGGTATATCGTTTTGCAAGGTCCTTTAATTCCGCTTGCGGGGCCGCGTGCGGCTCTCCTCCAGGAACCTCCTGAATGGCCTCCTCAACATCTTTCAGCACTGCCTGAAGCTTGGCGACGATGGTGCCGAGACCGGCATTGATGGCCTCGTCAAACCGGATATCGGCCATGACCCGTTCAATATCGGTCTTGAGGTTGTTCGTTCCCTTCGCGATCTCGTTCATGGACACTATCATCGCATTGTCCGCGGCTATAAGCTGCGGCGCTGTGGCGCGCGCTTCTTCACCGAGCGTATCGGCGGTCGCGAGGCGCTTATGAAGGACCTCCGAAAGACTGCCCCTGAATTGGGCGGAGCTGGCGAGGATGGCATTGATCTTCTCCGCCCCCTTCTTTATCTTATCCTTGGCTTGCAGCGAGAGGACCCGGATTTTGTTTGCGAGGACCGCAAGCGTCCTTCCCGAGTCTCCGGTATGGGCGACTTTTATCAGCGCGTTAGTGGCAAGAAGACTGATATTGTCGCTGATCGATACGATGTTCGCAACATGCGTGGACATCGTTTCAATGCGTCCGCTGGTATCGGACACTGCCTGCAGCATGTCCGTTGTCATGGACTTGCACCGGGCATTGAGAGCCAGCAGGGACTCCAGCTCGGCCATTATTTTCTCGATTTTGAGGCCCCCGGACTCTTCTTCTTCAAGAATGATGCTGCTGTCTTCCAGTTGAGCCTCCGACAGGTCGGAAATCCTGGATAAATGTCCGGATATCCCCTCGGCCGCGGTCTTTGTCTGGGCAATAACGCTTTCCAGTTGCGAGATCTGGATCCTCAACACGTCGTCGATCCACTTTTTGAGAGATACCTTTTCGGCTTCGGTCGCATCACGCATGCTTTCGACCTTGCCTGCGGCATCTAACAGCGTTTTGGCGACATGCTCCATCTGCTGCCGGCAGATATCATGGGATTGCAGTGCAGTAACGATCTCTCCGATCTCAGGGATGATCTGAGCGGACCTGCCGTCTATCCTCTTACAAGCCCATGAGGACCTCGTTTTCATATCGTTCATCTCAGACAGAATGTCCTTCACATGCTCTCCGGCGAGGTTGGACTCTTTCGTATATGACTCAAGCGACCGGGTCATCTTACTGCCGATCTCCTCAATGGTCGCTTTTGCATCCTTGGCTGATGACGCTATTGCTTCGGTGCTCTGCACGATCTGCTGGGCCAGATCATCGACCACCGTCGTCATGGTGTTGAAATCCGCCCCGTCGAACCGCGCGGTCTCTATCCTCGTTAATACGCCAATGACCGTTATGGACCTCGAAAGTCCGTCAAGGTATGACCGCAAGTCGGCGATCTCATCCAGTTTGTCCCTGAGGGCGGACATTTCGGTTATGCCCGCCGGAATGGCGGAGGCGCAAGATCCCGCGCTTTCAATGGTCTTGCTGAACAGTTGTTCGAATTTCTTGATATCGAAGCCGCTGCCGCTTTCTTCCACGTTTACCAATGAAGCGGCCTTCGACGAAACCCGGCTGCAACCCTCTGAAAGGGCATGAAGGTTCGACCCGATGGCGAGGAATTCGTTCTCCGTGCTCCTCGAGAGATCGGAAAGTTCATTGGCAGCGTGCTCGAAATTCGATTGCCAGGAACGGCTCCTGACGGCAAATGTGGGATCTACCGGGGTCCGCACGATCACCGCATTGACATCCGGTCCCTTCGCATCATACTTACGCGCCGGAATGAGAGCTGACAGCCACTTAGGAAATAACATAATAGTATCACTCGCCCTTTTTGACCTTGATGTAAAAATCACAATCCTTGCAGTTGCTGAGCTTTTGGGCATACTCGCCCTGGACGATACCGCCGCACAACGTACCCGCTACCAGCCAGCACGATCTCCCGGCGTGTTGAACCACTGCAGGGCACGTGCCGTCCTTTTCATGACCGCACTTTTTAAACTCCCAGCACTGAAGTTTCTTTGTCATGGCGCCCTCCGTGATGATCCCGCTCCCAATTCTTGTCGACTTTTCTTATACGAACTTTATGTACACCGAATTATTATATCATATGAATTTAGAATTTTAAGTTTACCGAAAAAAAAATTCACATTATTTAGCAGGTTGTTGAAAAA
>JBGPIG010000047.1:0-12015 GCA_041484745.1 Nitrospirota bacterium
GGCGTGAAGGTGCGCTGCCCACGGTGCGGTACTTTGAGGCCGGTCAGCAAGTCATCCTCTGCGGCCTCCGCGTTGAACGCGGTTCCTCCTGTGTTGGCATTACGAAACCCCCTCGTACTGATAGCGCATGAAAGTGATGCGCTCAAAAATATGATAGGAGACGCCCTGATCGATGCCGGATTCAGAGTGGACATGGCGTCCGACGGCATCGAGGCGTTGAAAAAAGCGAATGAGATCAGACCGCTGGGCATGGTGCTCGATGTAGGGCTGCCCGGCGGAGTATACGGATTCGAACTGTGCGAACAGCTGAAGGGGAGCCCGGCTACCAAAGATATCAAGATCGTGCTGCTCTCATCCGTCTATGATAAGCGGAAATACAAGCGCAAGCCTACCAGTCTCTATGGCGCCGATGATTATGTCGAGAAACATCACATTCCTGATTCCCTGCCCATCAAGCTCCGTAAGCTTATATTCCCGGAACAGTTCGCAGCTGAGGTCCCGAAGATCAGGAAGCTAACGCCGCCCTCCGTCCCGGAGATGTCTCACCAGCCGGCAAATGCTTCCCATCAGGGTCTGATCCTTCCCGAGGTGCGCGCGCAGGGAGAACAGGATGCTTCACATTCTTTTTCGCCCGACGATGCTCCGCCGAAGGCGGTACCTACCTGCGTTTTGCAAAGTACACCATCCAGGCCTGAGACGATGAGCCTTGACGCTTCAGACTTTCAGAAAGAGGAGTGCGATATTTCCCGGAAGGTGGAAGTGGATCCGGAAGATGAAGATATAGAAAAGGCCAGGCGGTTCGCCAGGATCATCATATCAGATATTGCACTCTACAATCAGGAGACGGTGCTCTTAGGGATCAAGAACGGGAATTTACTCGAGCTCTTGAAAAACGATGTGGATGAGGGCCGGGAACTCTATGAGCAGCGGGTTATAGACCCTGTCAGGGTGACGAAGGATTACTACCAGGAGGCATTGGATAATTTCATCACTGCGGCGCGGCGGAACCTGCGGTCCGAACACTCCGAAAAGGCGCCCTGATCGTATCCCTTATCCCTGGTCATTCTACCGCCAGCCCATATTTCTTAAGCTTCCGCCAGAGCGAGACGCGATCAATGCCCAGGATCTGCGCGGCAAGAGTTTTGTTGCCGCCGACCTCGCTCAATACCCACTTGATATAGGACTCTTCCTGTTCGTCGAGCGACGGGATCTTGCCTTCCTTTTTTCTGAATGTTTTGATGCTGAGCTCGCGCAAATCCTCGGGGAGATGGCCTGTTTCAATAATATGGGCGTTCGCGAGCGCGACCCCGCGCTCCATGATGTTCTCGAGTTCCCGCACGTTGCCGGGAAAGTCGTAGTTCATGAGCAGGGCAATCACATCTTCTGATATTTCCCTCACCTCTTTCTTCATGAGCAGCGCATACTTCTTCAAAAAGTAGTAGGCGAGGAGGGGAATGTCGTCCTTGCGCTCCGCAAGGGGGGGGATGCGGATCGATACCACGTTCAATCTGAAATACAGGTCCTGCCGGAAGACCCCGGTCTTCATGGAGTCCTGGGTATCACGATTGGTCGCGGCCACGAACCGAACGTCTACTTTTATCGACGCAACGCCGCCGACCCGCATGACCTCCCGTTCCTGGATCACCCGGAGGAGCTTCACCTGCATGGATGGCGGCATCTCGGTTATCTCATCGAGAAAAAGGGTGCCGCCCGAGGCCATTTCAATGATCCCGTTCTTCAGGGCGTTTGCTCCCGTGAATGCGCCTTTTTCGTGGCCGAACAGCTCGTTCGAGAGGAGTTCTTCGGAAAAAGCGCCGCAGTTAATGGCAAAGAACTGCCCCTCGGCGCGTTTGCTGTTCAGGTGGATGAACCGTGCAAAGAGCTCCTTGCCCGTGCCGCTCTCGCCCGTGATGAGCACATTACAGTCGGTCGGCGCGATCTGGCGGCTGGTCTCGAGAAGCTTCTGCATGGTAGGGTCCTGCGTGATTATTTTTACCTTGCCCTGGTAGCTCTCAAGCTGTTCCCGTAAATGCCGGTTCTCGGTCTTGAGCCTCACCTTGTGGACGGCCTCCTTCACGACCTTGCGAACTTCTTCGAGCTTGAAGGGCTTGGCGATATAGGAAAATGCGCCATGCTTCATGGTTTCGACGGCCGAGTCGAGCGTGGCGTAGCCTGTAATCATGATCACTTCCGTGTCGGGGGAGAGTTCGCGGGTCTTTTTCAAGATCTGCATTCCGTCGACTTTTTCCATGCGCAGGTCGGTGAGCACGACATCAAACTGTTGTTCTTCAAGTAACCTGAGCGCATTCGGACCGCTCTGGGTGCCTACTACATCATACCCCTCCTTTTTCATGATGTGTTCAAGATTTCTGAGCGCTATCCGCTCATCATCGATGATGAGCAATTTTCCCGAACCCTGCATGTCTTCTACTCCTTCTGTATGATCGGCAGCCGTATCAAGAATGTCGTTCCTTTACCCGGCTCGCTGTCTACGGCGATGCATCCATCATGTTCCTCGATGATCTCATGGACGATGAAGAGACCGAGGCCCGAGCCTTTGCCCACGTCCTTGGTCGTGAAAAAAGGGTCGAAGATTTTCGGGAGGAGCTCCAGCGCCATTCCGCTACCGCTGTCCCGGACCTCGATGTCCACGGTGTCCTGTTCAAGCGTGCACTTACCGCGGTATTTCAGATAATTATATATGCCGGCCTTTTCATCCTCGAGGACGTCAATTGCCCGGTGCTTCTCAGCTTTGATGGTGATGGTCCCCTCGTCCGTGGTGATGGCTTCAATGGCGTTCTTGATCAGGTTTAAAAATACCTGCTGGATCCGCTGTTTGTCGGCAACGATCGAGATGTCCTCAGGCACGAGGAGGGTAATAGCGATCTTCGTCGGCACCTGTCCCTTTACGAACTGGATGGTCTCTTCAAAGAGCTTCTTCAGGGAAAAGGACTCTTTATTAAACTCACGGTCGCGCGAAAAGTCGAGGAGAGAACGGACGATGTTCCGCGCCCGATCGGTCTGCTCGTTGATCTGAGAGATCAATTCCATCGAGAAATCAGGGTCCAGGGGCCAGGGCCCAGGGGCCTGCTTTTCACGGGCTTCCTTGAATTCCTCCATTAAGATCTGATTCGACGACGAGATGTTCGAGAGGGGATTGTTCAGCTCATGGGCCACGCCGGAGAGGAGCGTGCCGAGGGACGCCAGCTTCTCCGACTGGAGCAGATGCCGCTCATGTAATTCAAGCTCTTTCAGCATTTTATTGAACGCCCTGGTCAGCGAAACGATCTCACGGTCCTTGGAGTCTATCGCAACCCGCTCGAACTTCCCCTCCGCGATCACCCCCATGCTCTCTTCGAGGGACTTCAGCGGCCTTACCACCATGTGAGACAGAATTTGACCGATAGCGATCACCGCAAAGGAGAGGAAAAAGATCGACACGATGAGGACATGCCGGGAGTTGTTCAGCATCAACTGGATGCTCTTCCGCTCCGTCTTCGAGATCTCCTCGGCAACGGTGATGATGTCTTTGCCCGCGGCGCGGATCTTCGCGGCATAAATGTTCTTTCGGGCCACGGTCTGACCGTCGGTCGTCGCGTACTGCCTCATAAGCTCTTTGTACTTTTTCAGACTGGCCTGGATGGCCCATAGCTGTTCGGTAGACGCCACCGCGGTAAAGCCCGAGATATTTTTTTCGATGATGTCCTGGGCACGGGACACATACCGGAAGTTCTCTCCGTAGTCGGACCGTTTTTCATAAAGGAAGAAGTTCTTTTCAAAACGTCTGATTTCGAGCGTAGTGTCGAAAAATTCCGAGATCGCTTCGCCGAGCATGATCTTGTTCTCGACGTACTGCAGTTCCACAAAGGTGAATACGGACAGCCCGATGATCAATGCCACGATGGCATAGTAGCCGAGGGTGATTTTCTGTCTGATACTGGGCATATAACTCATTCCGGATGACCCGAGAGCACCGCATCCACCACGTCGGCCACGGTATCGACGAGGCGTATGTCTATGTTCTTCCTCATGTCCGCGGACAACTCTTCGACATCGGCACGGTTCCGCGCGGGCACGAGAACGGTTTTGACCTTTGCGCGCCTGGCCGCCAGCACCTTGTCCTGAATGCCGCTGACAGGGAGTATCCGTCCGGTCAATGTTATCTCACCGGTCATGGCCACATCTCTCCGGGCAGGACGTTTGGTCAGAAGCGACAAAAGGGCCGCGAGGATGGTGACGCCGGCCGAGGGCCCATCTTTCTGGATCGCCCCGGACGGAACATGAATGTGGATATCATGGTGCTCGAAAAAGTCGTCGGCAATGCCGAAGGCGTCTGCGTTGCTCCTGATATAGCTGAGTGCCGCCTGTGCCGACTCCCGCATCACATCACCGAGCGAACCGGTGATAATGAGCTCCTTCTCGCCCTTCATCTTGGCGGCTTCGACGAAGATGATCTCTCCGCCCGATTCGGTGCGTACGATACCGGTGGCCACACCGATCCGGTCTTGCTCCTCGATCACGTCGAAATGATATTTTTTCCTGCCGAGGTAGCGTTCCACGGATACGGGGGTGACGGTCACGATCTCGGGATTGCCGGTGTTCTGGAGCGATTCCCGCGCGATCTTGCGGCATATCGTGGCGATCCTGCGCTCCAGATTCCGGATGCCCGCTTCGCGAGTGTATTCCTGGATGATCTTGCCGACAGCCTCGTCAGGGAAGACGACCTGGTTCGGAGAAAGGCCCTTTTCGCGTATCTGTTTTGGACAGAGGAACTGCGAGGCAATGCTGGCCTTTTCTTCCTGCGTATAGCCGGTGAACTCAATGACCTCCATGCGGTCCCGGAGCGGGGCGGGGATGGTGTCAAGCACGTTCGCGGTCAGGATGAACATCACGCTCGAAAGGTCGAAGGGAACGTCGAGATAGTGGTCCGTGAAGGCGCGGTTTTGCTCGGGATCGAGCGCTTCAAGCAGGGCCGATGCGGGATCTCCCTTGAAATCATGTCCGATCTTGTCCAATTCATCGAGCATAACGACAGGGTTGGCCGATTCCACCCTGCGGAGTTCTTCTATGACCCGGCCGGGTTTGGCGCCTACGTAGGTCCTTCGATGTCCGCGGATATCGGCTTCATCTTTGAGACCGCCGAGGGCGATCCTCGTGAATTTTCTGCCAAGCGCACGGGCTATGGACTTCCCGAGCGACGTCTTGCCCGTCCCCGGAGGGCCGGCGAAGCAGAGCACCGAACCTTTGGTGCTGGGCTTGAGGTTTCGCTGTTCCAGCGCCCGGTTGACGGTTTCACGCACCTCATCGAGATTAAATGGTTTTGAGATATAGTGGAAAGCGCCCTTCTGCATCGCCTCGATGGCCGAGGGGACCGTTGCGAAGCCGGTCACCATGACGACCTTGGTGTCCGGATATCTCATCTTAACGCGCTCCAGAAGGGCCATGCCGTCGATCCCGCCCATGCGCAGATCGGTCAGCACCACATCGAACTCGGAGGACTCAAGCTCCCGGACCGCTTTTTCACCGTCGGCAACCGCGACCACGTCGTAATTTTCTTTTGTCAGGACATGGGCGAGATTTTTTCTTGCGATCTCTTCGTCGTCTACGATCAGGACCCTGGCCTTCCTGTTCATCATGAGCACCTTGATCGCCAGGTGCTCCATGATCCTCTCCTTGATCTTGCCGAGTCCGTAGTGGTTTTCGTTCAGGATGCGCTCGGCGCGGACAATATCGAGGTTGTCTTCGGTCTTCTTGTTCCAGGGAAGAGAAACGAGGTAGTCGATATAGGTGATGGGGATCGTGTATTCAGCTGAGGCGGGGCTGATCCTGGTCAGGAGATCGAGCTCTTGTTCCGCGATCTTCTGTACCGGGTGCGGCATGGCGACTGCAGAGATCTTCTCGCGGAGCTCTTCAATGATGACTTCTTGATGGCTATCTTCTGATTTTTGAAAGAATTTCATTCCTCACCCGTGATTAATTCGTAGGGTTGCATTTTACAACGTTTTCATTCTGAATGCAACAGTCAATATTATAGCATGAATTCAATAGGTAACGCGTATTCAGGATGTGTCTATTGCATTCTAAAACAATCGTGCATCACTCATTGTGTTTTCATGCGACACCATTGCAACATGTTTTCAGTAGGTTAAGCGGCTGATATGTTTTGGCACAAGAGTTGTAATAGTACTAAGTAAATAACACACAAGGAGGAAACAAATATGAAGACCTTACTTAAGAAATTCGAAAGAACGATGGTAGCTGCCGCATTCGCTGAAGAGGGCGAGTTCGAGACAGCTCGCCAAATCATGAATGAAGATCAGCCCAGAAAGACCGATCGGCCGTCCACGCATGACTACAAGAGGCCGGCTGCACGAAAAGAACTGCGCGCTGACTAATAATCAGGAATGCTGATTTCATGAGGTCCACTATGGAAGCTACAAAGATCCAGAAGATGATGAAAAACGTAGAGGATGCTCTCGCGGCAGTATCATTCGCGGAAGAAGGTCATGCTGCAACGGCCAGGTCGATTATGAAGGAAGGGCGGAGGGTCCTGCTTGCCCTGAAAGAGGGCCGGATCGACGGAAAGACCCTGAAATATGCGTTGAATACCGCCAGCCGGATAGGCGCTCACCTTGATGTTCTGTATGTGACCGGGACGAGCGGCGACGAGAACAAGGTTGACCCTCTGCTTAAGCATTTTGAGTCGGAGCTTTCGGCGGAAGGGATCCCCTACAACATAGTCCGGAAGACCGGCTGTCTCAAACAGCAGATCATAGACTATACGAACAGCGAAAAGGACATTCTGTTCGCCGTAATAGAGTCCCCGAACAGCCTGGATGTCGATTGCAATAAGAGGGACAGGACCCTTTCGGAATTATGGCAGAAATTGCAGTGTCCGCTCGTCGTAGTCATGGACGGGGCAAGGGCGTGAGATACGTTCGGAGTAAAAAAAAGTTCAGAGTAAGGAGTTCGGAGTTGGAAGTTTGGAATTTCGTAACGGCGCTGCTGAATACTGAGAAATAACGCTGAATAAAATTAATTAAGGAGGAATCACCATGGCACAAAGCACCACAAAGAAAAAGCCGGTAGGCGCGATGATCGTAATGGGCATCGTCTCTATAGCGCTTTACGCGACACTCCTGCTAAAGCAGGACCTGATCAACAGCACCTTCGCCCAAGGGGGATGGTATGCGCTGTTGCCGATCATCACCGCATTCGTATTTTCGTTCTTCCATGGTTCATTTACCGGAAATTTCTGGACCGTTCTGGGCGTCGAAGCTGCACGGAAAAAAAAGGAGGTAAAGTAACATGCACGATATAGTGACGAACTACATTAATCTTGATGCTATCACCATTCTCTATCTGTTCGGAGTAGGTTTTGTGGGCGGTCTTGTCAGCGGATTTATCGGCTCGGGCGGCGCTTTTGTGCTCACGCCGGGAATGATGAGCCTCGGAGTTCCGGGTCTCATGGCGGTGGCCAGTAATATGTGCCACAAGTTCCCCAAGGCGCTCGTAGGCGCCATGAAGCGTTTCAAGTACGGGCAGGTCGATGTGAAGCTTGGCCTCGTTCTCGGCGTGTCGGCTGAGGCAGGGGTCCTTTACGGAGCGGGCATCCAGGAAAAGATCAAGGCGACCTTCGGCGACGCAGGCTCCAACCTTTATGTAAGCGTGGCCTTTGTGGTGATTCTGGCGACGGTCGGTGGCTTTGTCCTCTATGATGCCTGGAAGACCTATAAATCCGGGAATGCCAATACGGAAGAGAAGGCCGGCAAGCTCGCCCTCTGGATCCAGTCCATCAACATCCCGGGCACCATGGTCTATTTCAAGAGCATCAACGCGCGCGTTTCCATTCTCTTCACTATCCCCCTCGGCTTTGCAACAGGCATGATGGCCGCGACGATCGCGGTGGGCGGTTTTGTGGGCGTTCCTGCGATGATCTATGTTCTCGGCGCACCGAGCCTCATGGCCTCGGCCACTGAACTGGTGATCGCATTTGTCATGGGTCTCGGCGGTTCTCTCAAGTATGCTCTCCATGGCATGGTCGATATACGGCTCGCCATGATCATTCTCGCCGGCTCGCTCTTCGGCATTCAGCTCGGCGCTATCGGCACCACGTATGTAAAGCCTTTTTTGATCAAGGTTGTGATGGGCGTGATCATGGTGATCGTACTCTTCAGCCGCGGTCTCATGGTCCCGGTGTACCTGGCCCAGCTCGGCCTCATAGACAAGCTCGGCGACGGAACGGTAAAATTGCTAAAGAACTCCAGCTTTGCTATAATGATGTTTGCACTGTTGCTCGGCGCCTTCATTGTTCTGCGTGCCATGTGGCAGGGGAAGCAGGCCGAGAAACTACAGCAGGCATCAGGGGCCTTGGAGCATGGGGAAATATAGAAAGATCCTTGTCGCAATCGATGGTTCTGAATCCAGCCGGAACGCGCTCTTACAGGCGTTCCGGTTTGCTCTTGATGAGAAGTGCTGGATCACCGTCACTTCCGTTGTCCCGCCATATGACGGCGAAATCGAGACCATCGGCATCAAGGACATCAGGGCTGTCCTGAGGAAGCCCTGTGAAGACGCCCTGAAGGACGCTCAAAAGTACGCCGAGCAGGAACGGGCGCTGGTCAAGACCGTCTGCGAGGAAGGCGAGGCCCATGAACGCATCGTGGACCTCGCTGAGGCGGAAAACTGTGATCTGATCATCATGGGAAGGCGCGGACTCCGTCCGGTTGAGCATATGCTCGTCGGCAGGGTCACGGCACGGGTTATCGGGCATTCGCAGAGGGACGTTCTCGTGGTTCCGAATGGCACGACGGTCGGCTGGAACCGGATCGTATTTGCCACGGACGGGTCGAAATTCAGCGCCATAGCCGCGGAGCGTGCAATTGCCTTCGCGAAGTCCTATGGCGGCGATATGCTGGTCCTGTCCGTTGTGGATGTACCCTCCGAGTTTTATGCCGAGGCGCCGCAGGCAGTCGACGACCTGGTGAGGCAGGCGAAAGGGTACGTGGCGGCCGTCAAGGCACAGGCGGAAGCAGCGGGGGTGAAGACCGAAACCTTCGTCGGCGAGGCAGATGCATACCAGGCCGTAAACAAGCTTGCCCAGGACCAACACGCTGATATGATCATCATCGGATCGCACGGCAGGACGGGCCTCAGGCGGCTCCTTATGGGGAGCGTTGCGGAGAGTGTCATCGGTCATGCGCCCTGCCCGGTGCTCGTCGTAAAATCATAAAAAGTCTTGATGCCCGAAGGGTATTGTTGTATCATATCTCGTTCGTGCATTCATTTTTATGAAGGAGGAACAACACATGGGCGGACTTGGCTTCCCCGAAATGGTGGTCATCCTGATCATTGCCCTGGTTATTTTCGGACCGAACAGGCTCCCCGCACTCGGGGAAAGCCTCGGTAAGGCGATCCGGGGATTTAAAGAGGGTTTGAAGGATGATAAGCCCGTTGACAAGACCCACGAGCAGTCGCACCTGAATAAAACAGGGTAGCAAAATCACTACCGATCCATCTTCGTTATCGTACGGCTGAAGGAGACGCGCCATGCTCCCTTCAGCCTTTTTATTTAGCTTGCAGGCCGGTATCCGAGTATGATAAATTATTTTTTGAGACCTCCCTATGTCGCTCAAGAAAAAAATAGCCCTTAGCTTCTTCATCAGCGCCTTCATTATCGCTATTCTTGCCGCGTTCGAATACCTGAGCTTTGTCGAAATCAAAAAAGAGATCAGGTATCTCGAAATCACCGACACCATCGGGCGTAAATCGCTCCAGCTTCGACGTCACGAAAAGAACTTCCTTCTTTACAGCCCCGAGAAAGCGAACGAAGAGTCCGACGCCGTTCACACCTATCTTAACGAGCTGAAGGATATGTTGGCCCGCAATCCGGACATCGACAAGGCCGACCGGTTATCGCTGCGCGGCAGTTTCAATGAGTACGAGCGGAGCTTCAATAAAATAGAGGCGTCCGCAAAACGCCTGACTGCCGCATTCGAGAGAAACAGAGTGTCCTTTAAGAAGAATGAAGCGTTCTCCGGTCTTGTGGAAGCGACCTTCCTTGAACGGCCCTCGCAATCCGCCGATTCTTTGGCAAAGGCATTCCGCCTTTCCCGCAACCATGCCCTGGTGACCGGTCTTATGGAACTCGATGCCGACATAATCACCCTCAGGAAGACCGGCGAAAATATCCTGGTTATCTCCAAGGACCTCGATAAGCTTGCCCGGGAAAAAGCGGAAACCGTCATACGCGTCTCTCAGATCGCGATCCTGATATTTTTTCCGCTTTTCTTCGTTGTGGGCATCGGTATGCTGTTCTTTATCAGCACAAACGTCGTGCGGCGATTGATGCTCCTGATCAATGTGGTGGAAAAGACAGGCAAGGGTTCCTATCCGCATCTGTCGGTTCCCTCCTCGACAGGAAACGCCCATGATGAGGTGGGTGTACTGATCGACAAGTTCAATACCATGGAGGACCAACTCGCTCTTCATGAAGAAGAGCTTGAGCGGAAGAATAGAGAACTGGCGCAAACCAAGAAGCTTGCTGCCATCGGCACCCTGGCCTCAGGCGTGGCGCATGAGCTGAACAACCCGCTGAACAACATCTATCTTTCGGCCCAGGTGCTTTCGAAAGAGGCGGGCAAGGGCTGTTCCGACGAGGTACAAGAAGCAGTGGGCGACATTGTCGGCCAGACCGAGCGCGTAAAAAGGATCGTGAGCGATCTTCTGGAGTTCGCACGAGGAAGAGAACTGCAGCTCAAGGATGTCGAACTGAAGGGGCTGATCACGGACTCCTATCGCCACCTCGGCAGTTCACGAAATCTCTCGGGGGTACGGTTCTCGCTCGAATCCGCTCCTTCGCAGGTTTTCGTGTCCGCGGACCAGGGACAGCTGGAACAGGTGTTCGTCAATCTGTTCACGAACGCCCTTGACGCCATGCAGGGCGACGGCGGCCTTACGGTTACGGTGAGGCAAGAACCTCGATCGGTCCTCATTACCGTCGGCGACACCGGCAAAGGAATCCCCCGGGAATCGCTTGAAAAGATATTTGAACCCTTTTTCACCACCAAAGACAAGGGCACGGGTCTCGGGCTTGCGATCGTGTATAATATCATAAAAAAGCACAGCGGTGACATCATCGTGGAGAGCAGAGAGGGAATGGGTACGACGTTTACCATTACCTTGCCGAAAGGGACCGGGGAACATGGCATTTAAGATACTGATCGCGGAAGATGAAGAAATAACGCTGAAGCACCTCAACAACGCCCTTCAGAAAGAGGGCTATGTGACCGTCGGGACGCAGAATGGAGCGGACGCGCTCCGGATGATCGAAAACGACCATTTCGACCTCTTGATTGCTGACATCAAGATGCCGGGGATGACGGGTATCGAACTGCTCGAGCAGGTCAGAGAGAAACAGATCGAGTCCGATGTGATCATCATCACGGGCTTCGGCAGTATCGGCTCAGTCGTCGATGCCATGAAAAAGGGCGCGTACGATTATGTGACCAAACCCTTTAACCTGGACGAGCTTCTCCTCAAGGTCAAGAAGATCCGAGATCAGAAGCTCCTGAAGAAGGAAAATATCGCACTCAAGGCTTATGCGGGCATGGACAAGAAGGTCTCGATCATCGCCAAGAGCGCGAGCATGAATACGATCCTCGGTTTGATCGAGGAGATGAAAGACTCGGACTGCAATGTGCTCCTGACAGGGGAGACAGGCGTAGGCAAAAGCCTCCTGGCCAAGATCATCCATTTTACGAGCCGGCGGAAGGGCATGCCGTTCCTCTCGATCAACTGCGCTACGCTGACCGAGGAACTGCTGGCGAGCGAGCTTTTTGGCCATGAGAAGGGCGCTTTCACCGGCGCGGTCAGGACCAAGCAGGGCCTCGTGGAGATCGCGGACACGGGCACCCTGTTCCTTGATTAAATTGCGGAAATGACTCCTAACCTTCAGGCAAAACTGCTAATGGTCTTCGATGTGGGGGTGTTCTACGGGGTGGGCGGGACCAAGCC
>JBGPIG010000048.1:0-11990 GCA_041484745.1 Nitrospirota bacterium
GCACATCCATGTCTCATTTCGCTATCCTTACCCACAAATAGATTTTATTATGCTTCGCTGGGCTTTTCTGCCAGAAGCCTTCTGGCCTCGGTCACGATTTTATCATCCACTTTGAGACCGAGTCCAAGACCCATTTCCGCGAGTATTTCTTTTATCTCGTTCAGCGATTTTCTGCCGAAATTCTTGGTCTTGAGCATCTCACTCTCAGTCTTCTGCACCATCTCCGCTATGGTCTCAATCCCGGCATTCTTGAGACAGTTTGCGGCACGCACCGAGAGCTCCAGTTCATTCACACTACGAAGCAGATTTTCATTGAACGAGGGCACCTTCTTAATTTCCGATTCCGCTACCAGCGCCTCTTCCTCTTCTTCGGGAAGGTGGATAAATATCGACAGATGGTCTTTCAGGAGCTTTGAAGCGTGAGCGACAGCGTCATCGGGCCGGATGCTGCCGTCGGTCCAGACTTCGAGGACGAGCTTGTCATAATCAGTTTCCTGACCCACACGAGCGTTCTCCACCTTGAAATTGACTTTGCGGATAGGGGAGAATATTGCATCAATGGGGATAACGCCGATGGCCTGCCCCGCCTCCTTGTTCTTTTCCGAAGAGACATATCCCCTGCCGCGGCGCGCACGCATTTCAAGTTCAAGCTTGCCGTTTTTATCAATCGTGGCAATATGGAGATCAGGGTTCAGGATTTCCACCTCTGCGTCTGCCTCAATGTCCTTTGCCGTCACCTCGCCAATACCCTTGACGGTGAGAAGAAGCGTCTTGGGCTTATCCGTATGGAGCTTCAAGCGTATCTCTTTGAGATTTAAGATCAGGTCAGTAGTATCCTCGACGACTCCCGGGATGCTCGAGAACTCATGCTGAACGCCGGCGATTTTTAACGACGTAATCGCTGAACCCTCGAGTGACGAGAGAAGAACGCGGCGCAAAGAATTGCCCAGCGTCGTCCCAAATCCACGTTCCAGCGGTTCGGCCGTGAACTTTCCGTACGTATCGGTGATCTTTTTAGGGTCATACTGAAGCTTTTTTGGCATCTGAAAATCTTTGGCTCTTTTGAGCATTGTTCCTCCGCAACGGAGTGAAAAAACTTTTTATGAGACTGCGAAAAAAAGCCGGAACACACAGCTGAAAGCGGCGCCCCAACAGTTCTCAGAATATTTTTTACCTTCGTTCTTACGCTTACTTTGAATAGAGCTCGACCACAAGCTGTTCTTTTACCGTCGGCATCGTTGATTCATCTCTCGAAGGCAGGGCCAGCACCTTACCCTTAAATTGGACCTTGTCGATCTCAAGCCAGGTCGGGAAACCCCGTTTTTCAACAGAGGCGAGGGACTGTTGAATCTGCTCCATACCCCTGCTCTTTTCCCGCAACTCGACCACATCTCCGGCCTTGAGCAGATAAGAAGGGATGTTCACCTTCCTGCTATTCACGAGCATGTGCCCGTGCCGCACGAACTGTCGAGCTTCCTTCTTGGAGCCGGCAAAACCCATTCTCTGAACTACGTTATCTAGCCGTCTCTCGAGAAGTTGCAGCAGGTTATCGCCAGTGATCCCCTTCATCTGTTCGGCCTTTTCAAAATATCCGCGGAACTGCCTCTCCAGCACGCCATAGACGCGCCGAATCTTCTGTTTTTCCCTAAGCTGTACACAATACTCAGACTGTTTAATCCTTGCCTGACCGTGCTGTCCCGGAGGATAGCTCCTCCTGGTGATCCCGCACTTATCCGTGTAGCATCGCTCGGCTTTGAGAAAGAGCTTCACGCCCTCTCTCCTGCAAAGCTTACAGACTGATCCTATATACCGTGCCACGTGACTCCTCCGTTTTCTCGCTACGCGAGAACTACAAAATGGACATTAACAATAGAAAAACGATTTTTTTCGCATATTCATTGAACAAGTTACAATGAGCCATGGAACACGGGCCGCTTACACTCGTCTCCGTTTTGGCGGCCTGCACCCGTTATGCGGGATGGGCGTTACGTCCTTGATCGCCACAATCTCGAGACCAGCAGCCTGAATCGACCGGATGGCCGACTCCCTCCCCGTACCGGGGCCTTTGACATACACTTCCACCTGCCGCATGCCGTTCTCCATGGCCTTTTTAGCAGCTGACTCCGCGGCCAGCTGAGAGGCGAACGGCGTGCTCTTTCTCGAACCCTTGAATCCTTTGCTCCCTGAACTCGACCACGTGATAACATTCCCGGCCGTATCAGTGATCGTTACAATAGTATTATTGAACGAAGCATGAATATGCGCGATTCCATTGGCCACATGCTTTCTCTCTTTACCCTTCTTGGCCATCTTGCCTCCTTACTGAACTGAAATACGGGAACCGACGCAGGCCACCCCTGCCGCATCCGCGTAAACACCCATTGTTTTACTTCTTTGCCAGGCTTTTCTTCTTGCCCCTACCGGACATCGCTGACTTCTTGGGACCCTTGCGCGTCCTCGCGTTCGTCTTAGTCCGCTGCCCTCGCGCAGGCAACCCTCTTCGATGCCGAAGCCCGCGATAGCTGCCGATATCCATCAACCGCTTGATGTGCATCGTCACATCCCTGCGAAGATCCCCCTCCACCGTGTATTCACGGTCAAGGATAGCACGGATCTTAACAACATCCGATTCGGTAAGATTACCGCTCTTCGTATTCAGGTCAATGCCTGCCTCAGTAAGGATCTTCTTCGCTGATGAGGGGCCTATTCCGAAAATATAGGTGAGCCCGATCCCGATTTTCTTGTCTTTGGGTAAATCTACACCGGCAATTCGTGCCACGGTTCCTCCTGCTAATACATAAATTCAAATAAGGAAATCAGAAACGACAGGACTGCTTTTGATCTCGCATTTCTGATCTCTAAATTGTTGCTCCTACCCCTGCCGTTGTTTATGGCGTGCGTTTTCGCAGATCACACGCACAATACCCTTGCGGCGAATGACCGAGCATTTGGGACATATTTTGCGTACTGATGATCGAACTTTCATGATGTGTTATTTCCATTCTCACTAAAATGTCGCGGAGCTAACAAGACCCCGCTGAGTTTCTATTTGAACCGGTAGGTTATTCTGCCCCGGGTCAGGTCATAGGGTGTAAGTTCCACCGTTACCTTGTCTCCCGGCAATATCTTGATAAAATGCATCCGCATCTTGCCGGATATATGTGCCAGTATTTTATGGCCGTTCTCCATCTCAACCCGGAACATTGCATTGGGGAGCGTCTCTAGTACCGTGCCCTGTACTTCTATAGAATCTTCTTTCGCCATACCCTCACGTTATTTTTTCGTCAAGATCCATGGTCCGTCGGACATAACCACCACGGTGTGTTCAAAATGCGCCGAGAGGCTCCCATCGGCGGTTACCGCTGTCCAGTGATCCTCCTTAACGACCGTCGCACTGCCACCGACATTGACCATTGGTTCTATTGCAAGTACCATCCCCGGCTTAAGCCGTGGCCCCTGTCCGGACTCCCCAAAATTCGGAATCTGCGGGTCTTCATGCAGACTTCTTCCGATCCCGTGTCCGACATATTCTCGCACCACCGAGTAGCCATTCGACTCCACATAGTGCTGCACCGCGTGCGAAATATCGTACAACCGGTTACCCGCCCTTGTCTGTGCAATCCCTCTGGAGAGCGACTCTTCCGTAATCCTGATCAGGCGCTCAGCCTCCGGCGCTATAGTTCCCACTGGCAGGGTTATTGCCGCATCCCCATAGAAACCTTCGACGATCGCCCCTACATCTACGCTGATGATATCACCCTGCTTGAGCAGTACTTCTTTCGTCGGTATTCCGTGTATGACCTCATTGTTCACTGATGTGCAGAGTGTCTTCGGATACCCCCGATAACCCTTGAAAGCAGGAAGGGCACCCGCTGCTCTGATGAACCGCTCGGCGAATTCATCCAACGCCTGGGTACTGACGCCAGGACGTACTATTCCGCGAATGCCGTCAAGGACGTCCGCGACTACCAAACTTGCCTTCCGTATTTTCTCGATCTCCTGAAGGGACTTGAGAATAATCATGACACTTACCTGACGTCACCGTCTGCCTTTGAGTGAAACGCCCTTCAAAAAACCTCCGTAGTGTCTCTGGATTAGGTGCGACTCGATCTGTGACACGGTGTCGAGCGCGACGCCGATCACGATCAGGAGCGACGTGCCGCCGAAATAAAACGGAACGTTAAAAAATTTGTAGAAAATGTCCGGCAAGACGCAGACTGCTGCAAGATAAAGCGCCCCGCCCAGGGTTATCCGGGTCAGCACCCGGTACAGATAGTCGGACGTTTTCTTGCCAGGTCTTATCCCAGGGATAAAACCGCCGTATTTCTTCAGATTATCAGCGATGTCCACCGGATTAAATACGATCGCCGTGTAAAAGTACGCGAAAAAAACGATCATTGCTACATAGACGGTCGTATAGAGCGGCTTCCCGGGCGAGAGCTGCTGTGCGATCGATTGTATCCACCCCACCTGCGCAAAACCGGCAATCGTCGCCGGGAAAAGCAGGATGGAAGATGCAAAAATCGGCGGGATCACGCCCGCTGAGTTGATCTTCAGCGGCAGATGCGTGCTCTGCCCTTTATATATTTTTCTTCCAACCATCCGCTGCGCGTACTGGACCGATATCTTTCTCTGACCACGCTCCATGATAATGATGGCCGCCACCACCGCAATGATCAGCGCGATGATGATGAAAACCATGAAGTAGGCAATCTCGCCTGAACGGACAAGCCCAATCGTGCTCTGCACCGCCCGGGGGAAGCCAGCCACAATGCCCGCAAAAATCACAAGGGAAATGCCGTTACCTATGCCGCGCTCGGTGATCTGCTCGCCGAGCCACATGATAAACGTCGTGCCTGCCGTAAGGGTAATCATTGTGAGGATACGGAACGACCACCCCGTGGACTCCACAAACGCGCCGTCTCCCATCTTTTCAATGCCGACAGCCATCCAGAACGACTGGAAACTGGATATCAATACCGTTCCGTACCGCGTATACTCAGTAATCTTTTTTCTGCCCGCCTCGCCCTCCTTAGCCAACGCCTGGAGCCGCGGAATCACAACGGTCAGGAGTTGGAGAACGATCGAGGCGGTGATATAGGGCATGATCCCGAGCGCAAAGATAGTGACCCTCGACAGTGCGCCACCCGAGAACATGTCGAAAAATCCCATCAGACCACCGGCCGCCTGGTGTAAGTACTGGCTGAGCGCCTCACCCTTGACACCCGGTGTGGGGATATGCGCACCGATGCGATAAACCGCAAGCATGAGGAGCGTGAAAATGATGCGTTTCCTGAGCTCTGGGATATTGAATATGTTTTTCAGGCCGGTAAACAAGGGTTAGATCACCTCTGCCTTCCCGCCAGCGGCCTGTATTTTTTCCACTGCGCTCTTGCTGAACTTATGCGCCCGTACCGTAAGCTTTGCCTTCAGCTCACCCATACCGAGCACTTTCACCCCAGCCTTCAGATTTTTAATGAAGCCTTTTTGCATAAGCAGCTCAGGCGTCACCGGATCTGTCCCGGCCATCGTCTCAAGGTCACTGAGGTTCACAACCGAGTATTCCTTCCGAAAGATGTTCGTGAACCCTCTCTTCGGGATCCTGCGCTGAAGGGGCATCTGACCGCCTTCAAAACCTGCACCCTTTACACCGCCTGATCGGGCCTTCTGCCCCTTATGCCCTTTTCCAGCGGTCTTACCGCCGCCTGAACCGGGTCCCCTGCCAACCCTCTTTGCTTTTTTCGTTGCCCCTACCGCGGGCTTCAGATCTTCTAATCTCATAGTTTACTCTCGACCATCACTGACTCGTAATTTAAAGTTTTTTGGTTATCGAATAATTCCGTTACGCTTCTTCCACTTTAAGGAGGTGAGAAACCTTATTGATCATGCCGCGTATTTGCGGCGAATCCACTCGGATGACGGAATGGTTCAGTTTTCTGAGGCCCAGACCTATCAGAACGACCTTATGCTTTCCCGGTCGCGCTATGCCACTTTTTACCAGTGTGATTTTTAGCATTTTTGCATCTGAATTTGCCATACCTATGTAAGCTCCTCTACCGACCTGCCACGAAGTGCAGCAACCTGCTCCGCACTCCTGAGCCTCATCAGTCCTTCGATCGTGGCGCTGACCACGTTATGCGGATTGCTTGAACCGAGCGATTTACAGAGCACATTCCGTACGCCCACAACCTCGAGCACAGACCTGCTCGCGCCACCCGCGATCAACCCCGTACCTTCGGATGCCGGCTTGAGCAGCACTTTGCCTGCTCCGTAGTGACCAAGCACGACATGAGGAATGGTATGACCCTTCAGAGAGACCAGGATCATGCTTTTCTTGGCCCGCTCAACCGCCTTCTTGATGGCTACCGGCGCTTCAGCCGCCTTGCCCTTACCCACACCTACCTTGCCGTTGCCGTCACCGACGACCACAAGAGCGGTAAAGTTGAACCGCTTGCCACCCTTGACCACTTTGGCCACCCTGTTCAAGTAGACCAGTTTATCTTTCAGGCCATCGCCTTCTTCGGCTTCTTTATGATATCGCTCTGCCAATGCCGCCTCCGAATGTATCCCGTTTATCGTTACTAAAAGCTGAGTCCTTTTTCACGCGCTGCATCTGCCAACGCCTTAACGCAGCCGTGATATTGATACCCGCCGCGGTCGAATACGACCTGTTTAATGTTCTTGCCCAGCGCCCGCTCTGCAATGCTTGCCCCTACCTTCTTGGCCGCCTCAACATTCCCGCCGTGCTTCAAACCGGCATGGAGCGTTTTTTCCGTAGAGGACGCGGCAATGATCGTCATCCCGGTGGTATCGTCAATGATCTGCGCATAGATATGGCTCAGGCTCTTGAATACGCTCAGCCTCGGCCTCACTGGCGTTCCATACACGTTCTTCCTAACTCTCTCATGCCGTCTCTGTCTGGCTTTTAATTTGCTTTGTGCCACGTTCACTCTCCATCATGCTGGTTGCGGATTATGAAAGGTCGTCATCCACAACCCAAAATCCGGGATCGATTTATTACTTCCCGCCCTTACCGGCTTTGCCTTCCTTGCGATGAATGACCTCGGTGCTGTACTTGATGCCTTTCCCTTTGTACGGCTCCGGCTTCTTCAGGCTTCGCAGGTTCGCTGCTATCTGGCCCACGAGCTGTTTATCCACACCCTTGAGCGTTATCTGGGTCTGTTTGGGGTCCACCGTCGCCTTGATCCCTTTGGGCATGGGATAGACAATCGGATGAGAGAACCCGAGGCTCAACATCAGGCTTGTTCCCTGCGCTGCTGCCTTGAAGCCTACGCCGGATATTTCGAGAGTTTTTTCATACCCCTTACTCACCCCGGTCACCATATTAGCGATCAGGTTTCTCGTCAAGCCGTGCAGCTCGCGATAAATCTTCTGGTCCGACGGCCGAGCGACCACAAGCCGGTTGTTGTCCTTCGTTATTGTCAGCTTGGGATTCACATTCTGGCTTATTTCACCCAGCGGACCTTTGACTGTTACTTTCCCGATCTCGAGCTTTGCCTCGACACCAGATGGTATTTCTATCGGTTTTTTACCAACCCTCGACATAACAGCTCCTACATTCCTGAACGGAAGAATTCAATGACTGAAATTACCACACGTGGCAGATAACTTCACCGCCCACATTATCCTTCTTCGCCTGCCGGCCGGTCTGTATTCCCTTCGGCGTCGACAAGATGACAGTACCAAGCCCGTTCAAAACTTTGGGGATAGCCTCGTTGCCGGCATAGACCCTGCAACCAGGCTTACTGATCCGCTTCAACCCCTGGAGTACCGGCATCTCTTCAATCGTGTACTTGAGATATACGCGGATCACACCCTGCCTGCGGTCTTTTACCAGCTTCACATTTTTCACAAACCCCTCATCTTTGAGGATCTTCGCGATCTCCACCTTGAGCTTCGATGAAGGAATATCAACTTTTTCATGCTTTGCCTTACTGGCATTGCGGATGCGCGTAAGCATATCCGCGATCGGATCGGTCATCATTGGTTCAAACCCCTTTTGTTTACCAGCTTGCCTTAGTCACACCCGGGATCTCTCCCTTAAGAGCTCTGTTTCTGAAACAGATCCTGCACATGTCGAATTTTCTCAGATACCCCCGGGACCGCCCGCACAGCGGACAACGGTGGTATGCACGCACCTTGAACTTAGGTGTTCTCGATGCCTTCGCTATCAGGGACTTCTTTGCCATCATTCCTCCATTGCATCCGGCTGTCCGGACTACTTCCGGTACGGCATGCCCAAGTGGCCGAGCAAAGCCCTGCCTTCCTCATCGGTCTTCGCCGTCGTAACAATCACAATATCAAGCCCGTGAACCGATTCCACCTTGTCATACTCGATCTCCGGGAAAATAACCTGCTCTTTGATCCCGACCGTATAATTCCCTCTGCCGTCGAAGGACTTCGGAGACACACCTTTAAAGTCCCTGATACGAGGGAGTGCAGCACTGAGAAACCGATCGAGGAACTCGTACATGCGTTCGCGCCTGAGGGTCACCATGCAGCCAATCGGCATTCCCTCTCTAAGTTTGAAGGTCGCAATGGACTTTTTTGCTTTGGTGATGACCGGACGCTGTCCGGTTATCTTTCCAAGCTCTTCTGCGGCATGGTCGAGCGCTTTCGCATTGGCGATAGCTTCACCCATACCCACATTGAGCACGACCTTCACCAGTTTCGGCGCTTGCATGGAATTCTTGTAGTTAAACTCCTTCATGAGTGCCGGGACAGCTACATCATGATATCGCTGCTTCAGTCTCGGCGTCGGGATGTGCTCCAGTGCCCGCTTCTCCGCCGCTGCACCCTGGGCGCCTTCGGCAGCCCCTGCTTCCTTCTTTGCATCCTTCTTCGAAGGGGCCTTCGGTTTCGCCGCCGCCTTGGGAGACTTTCCTGCGATCTTCTTCTGATCGCCGCCCTTGGTCTCTTTTGTTTTGTCTTTCTTATCCGCCATAATGTCTTTTTTCCTATTTCGCCAGTCTGAACATCCTGCCCTGCACAATCAGCACGGCATCAATCAATAGTCTCGTTACAGCTCCTGCACACTCTGACGCGGTCGCCTTCGCCCTGCGCCTTTCTCGATACAGCTGTCGGCTTTTCACACTTTGCACAAACAAGCTTTACATTCGATGCCGAAATAGGACCTTCCCTCTCGACAATGCCACCCTGCCTGAGTTGCTGGTTAGGCCGTGTGTGACGCTTGATCATATTCAGTTTCTCAATGAGGACCCTGTTCGTCGCAGGATAGACCGCAATCACCCTGCCCCGTTTTCCCTTTTCCTTGCCGGAGACTACCATCACATTGTCGTTTTTCTTTATTTGCATTTTCCTAACCCTAGCTTTAATAAACGTTGTATTCGACGATTTGCTTACAGCACTTCAGGCGCGAGCGAGATAATCTTCATGAAGTTCTTCTTCCGTAGCTCGCGTGCGACCGGCCCGAAAATGCGCGTTCCGATCGGCTCGTTTGCCGCATTGATAAGCACCGCGGCGTTCCGATCGAACTTTATATAAGAACCGTCCTGTCGCCGCACTTCCCTCGTTGTCCGAACAACCACGGCCTTGGCAACCGTGCCCTTTTTTGCCTGCCCCTCGGGAATTGCCACCTTGATGGCAACAACGATCACATCGCCGAGCGAGGCGTAGCGCTTACGCGTACCGCCCAATACCTTTATACACATCACTTTTTTTGCGCCCGAATTATCGGCGACATCCAATACCGTCTGTTGCTGAATCATAGCTCATCCCCTGGAAGTGGTTATCATCCTTCTTATTGGTTGGCCTTCTCAACGATCTCGAGAACCTTCCACCGTTTTTCCTTGGAAAGAGGCCTGGTCTCGATGAACCGCACCACATCCCCGACCTTGCACTCGTTCTTTTCGTCATGGACCTTGAACTTGGTGGTTCGTTTGATGGTCTTGTTGTACTTGGCATGCGCGATTCGCCTAGTCACCGCAAGCACCGCAGTCTTGTTCATCTTATCGCTGACGACCTGCCCGATATATGTTTTTCGCTTCTTATACTCTTCCATACTTTTCCTTTAAGACTGTTTTGGTTTTGGCGATGTCCTTGCGCAGCATCCTCAGTCGCATCGGATTCTCGATCTGGCCCATAGCCTGTTGAAATCTCAGATTAAACATCTCTTTTTTAAGATCCGCCGCCTTGGTTATGAGCTCCTCGCTCGAAAGATCCCGCAACTCCTTTGCATTGGTCTTCATATCTCCGCCTCCCGAGAGACAAACTTCGTCGCAATCGGCAGTTTATACGCCGCTAGCCGGAAAGCCTCTCTGGCCACGGCTTCTTCCACACCGCCCATCTCATAAATTACCCGGCCTGGCTTCACAACCGATACCCAGTACTCCGGTGCCCCCTTGCCCTTTCCCATACGCGTTTCAGCGGGCTTCTTCGTTATCGGCTTGTCAGGGAAGATACGTATCCAGATCTTGCCGCCCCGCTTGACGTAGCGCGTCATTGCAATACGGGCCGCCTCGATCTGCCTGCTCGTGATCCAACCGGGCTCAAGCACCTTCAGGCCGTACTCACCATAGCTCACCTCGGCGCCACGGTAGGCAATGCCGTTCATATTTCCCTTCTGCATCTTTCTATGTTTTACTCGTTTGGGTGCTAACATAATGACAATCCTTTATTATCTCTGTGATCTCACGCGTGTAATCGCACGTTACGCAGTGGCAGTAGGCTTCGGCAGCTGGAGTACATCTCCCCGGTAGATCCAGACCTTGACGCCGATCTGACCCATGGTTGTCTTGGCCTCAAAGAATCCATACTGGATGTCGGCACGCAACGTATGGAGCGGCACGCGGCCCTCACGGTACCATTCAGTCCGCGCTATTTCCGATCCCGCCAGCCTGCCAGCACACATGATTTTGATACCCTGAGCCCCAAGACGGAGCGCTGAGGTCACTGACTTTTTCATGGCCCTGCGGAACGCTATCCTGCGCTCAAGCTGGAGCGCTATATTCTCCGCCACGAGCTGGGCGTCGAGCTCCGGACGCCTGATCTCCTGAATGTTGATGTACATCTGCTTGCCGGTCATGGCTTCGAGGTCCTTCTTGAGTTTGTCAACCTCGGCGCCCTTTTTGCCGATAATAATGCCGGGCCGGGCTGTATGGATATTGATCTTGGCTTTCTGGCCAGCGCGCTCAATCTCGATTTTAGATACTCCCGCGTGCATAAGTCGCTCTTTAACGATCTTGCGGATATTGATGTCCTCATGCAGTAGCGTGGCGTAATTTTTCTGAGAAAACCACCGTGAGTCCCAAGTCTTGATAATGCCGAGCCGAAACCCGATCGGATGAACCTTCTGTCCCATTATGCCTCCGTATTAAGTACTACGCTGAGAGGACCACCGTAATATGGCTGGTTCTCTTTCTGATGGTATTGCCTCGCCCCATAGCGCGGGCCCTCATGCGTTTCATAGTAACTCCCTGGTTCACATATGCCTTCGCAATCATGAGCGAATCCAAGTCTCCAAGCTTTTTCTGCTCGGCATTTGCGACTGCCGAATCCAGCAGTTTCTTGACGATACGCGCTGCGTGGAGCGGTGTGAACGTGAGGATATTGAGGGCATCTCCTACCATCTTACCTCGGATGAGATCAATCACCTGTCGCGCCTTTCGGGGCGTAATTCGTATATGTCTGACTGTTGCACTTGCTTCCATTTGGTCATCCTCACTCATATGCACAGCGCGCACGCGGTACTATTTCGGTTTCGGTGCGCTCGTCTTTTCGGCGGCCTTTGATCCGCCATGCGCTTTAAATGTCCGGGTCGGAGAAAATTCCCCGAGTTTATGGCCGACCATGTTTTCGCTGATATAAACCGGGATAAACTTTCTTCCGTTATGCACGGCCATCGTGTGACCAACAAATTCCGGCGTTATCGTCGATCTCCGGGACCACGTCTTCACGATTTTCTTTTCGCCCACCGTGTTCATTGCCTCTACTTTTTTCATGAGGCTTCC
>JBGPIG010000049.1:0-11990 GCA_041484745.1 Nitrospirota bacterium
CCTCATCTCTTTCTTGACAAACGTAAAAGCGATAAGGGCCTTGTCCGCCCTGGCCTGGTCGAGGACCTTCTTGAGACCGGTCTTTGAATCGATATCGTGGAAAAGCATTATTTTGGTGCGAGCATGTTCAAACTGCACCAGGGCGGCCCTCAGGATATGCAGACCGCTCTGGCCCGTGGCATCGGAAAGAATATAGATTTTTTTTGCAGGCATTCTTCTCACCTTATTATGGGGAAACACGAGCGGGAATGCGCCGTCTGTTACGCAGCGTACGCGGTACGGCGGCCCGTGCGCGGAACGATAAACGATAACGGAATCATGAGTACGGTGCTCGGGATTTGACCATAGCAAAACTAAAACAGCCTGTCAACGACAAAGGTGGTACGTGAATCCACGTGCCACGTGGGATGACCCATGCATCATTTAACTCCTTGACCCTGAATCCGAATTGCCGGGCCTTATTACTCCACCACCCACACCGCGCAGTTCTTTGCCTCATGGACAAGCTTGCTCGATGTGCTGCCGAAAAGGAACTCCTCGGCCTTCGTTTTATGATGCCTTCCAACGACCACGGTGCAGCAGGTGAGGTCGCAGCGCGAATCGAGGATAGCCTCGGAAAGAGACTTGACATCGCCTACGCAGGACCGGATGCGGACCTTGTCGGCCTCAAATCCGGCCTGGATCAGGATTTGGCGGTAGTTTTCGAGCAATTTGTTCGCCTCTTCCCTTTTTTCTCTGATCCAGGCGACCTTTTCCTCCTCGGTATCGAAGAAGTCCTCTTCCGGCTCGGGAATGATGGAGAGAAGCGTTGCCCTGAACCCCGCGAACCCGCCGAGGACATCGGCAACGTAGAGCACGGCCCGACGCGAGCTGTCGCTTTGATCAATGGCAATCAGAAGATGCTTGTCCTTGACATTGTTATCGGCCTCTGTATCCATACGAACGCTCCTTTCCGTTCACAGCGTAATATCAATAATTAACCACAGAGTACACAGAAAAATCTTTAAAGCCCAAAATGGTTAAGGCTATTTACCGACCTCCCCCTCTGCGCCCTCTTACTACAGCATTTAATTCGTTTTTGCCTTCTTCACGTCTTCAAGAATGGTCTTATTGTTGAGTCATTTGAGAACAGAGAGCACTCCTCCGTGTTCTCTGTGGTTTCAGCTTTGCCTCTCTTTTTTCTATGCAAAGGCTATCATGCCGCAGTGAGTTCTTCCCTCGCCTCGCCGAGGTCTTCGAGCAACTCCCGAGTCTCTTCATAGTACACCGGCGTGCTCATCGAGAAGTGCATCAGTATCCGGTTCAGCTTTTCCGGAATATAAGGATAGATCTTTTTAAGGTTGTTCACGCGGTTATGGAACACGATGTTCACGTCGTCTTCAGTAAGACGCTCCAGGACCTCCGGCCTCTCAACCAGGAGCCGGTGCGTCGTGATGTCGCCGCGGCCGGTGATGAACAGCAGAATGTTGCCGAGTCCGAAAAGGTCGTATCCGAAGCGGCTCTCACCGTGGCGGTAGTTGAAATCGAAGTCGATCCACCGATACCGGTCCGTCGTACTATCCTTGATGATGTGATCGCGGCGGACGTCACCGTGCTTTTCCCCATTCTCGTGGAGGAACCGGATGGCCTCGACGATACCCAGGAACTCATCGAGCAGTCCGGGATAGTAGCTCTTGAAAAAATCCTCGTGGTCCTTGCCCAACTCCACCGCGATCTGTCCCAGCGTCTTGCCCCGGATGTAATCCAGGATCCGGAGCTGGTTCCCCGCGGAATCGAGCACGGTCTCGCCCTGCATGAACTCCGGTCTGCCGCGGACCAGTTCGAGGATCCGGGCCTCCTTCTGGGGGCTGCGTACGCATTCGAACACCAGATGGCCGATCCTTGCTTCGAACCGTTCCCTGAAGACCCACTTCAGGATCTTGACGTCGCCCGTAAGCAGGTTACGCGCGCGCTTGACCCAGAACTTTTGCTCGTCCTCGATCCCGAACCTGCCTTCGCGTTCGTTGTTCCGTATGAAATAGGGAACGCCTTTCAGAATGACTACGTCGTCATAGTCCACACGAAAGAAGTCGGACGTATCCTTTACTTTTATCCGCTTCGGCACCCGATCGCGCGGGACCCACTTGCGGATCATGCGGAGTAATTCCTTCTCAGCATAGGAACCTGCGGACGCAATCGACCGATGAGTCATGTAAATATCTCCGTTCTGTAATCATTATATCAGACCCCGGAGGTGTTCGAAAGACCATTCCCCGCCTCTCCGGAGGGAGTCTTCTCAAATAGCAATTTCCCCTGACACAGTGCAATGAGAGACGTCCGCTCTCGCGCTCCTGCGGGGGAACGCAAAAACTTCCCCGGAAATATGGCCCAAGGAACGTTTTTTCTTGACTTTTCGGGTAAATAAGGCTAATTTTCTCTATCCTGTTTTTCAGCAGGTTACCCATGGCCCGCAGCAGGGAGGACCATGCACGGAGGGGCGCAACCACCCATGTCGTACCAGATAAAGCTGGAGATCTTCGAAGGCCCCATGGACCTTCTCCTGCACTTGATCAAGAAACACGAACTCGACATCTATTCCATCCCCATCGCGCTCATCACCCAGCAGTACCTCGAATATATCGATCTTATGAAGAGCCTCGACATGGAGATCGCGGGCGAGTTCCTCGTCATGGCGTCGACGCTCACTCACATCAAATCCAAAATGATGCTGCCGCCGCTTGAGAACCCCGAGGGCGAGGATGATGGCATCGATCCGCAGGCGGAGCTCATTCGGAGGCTCCTCGAGTATAAAAGCTTCAAAGAGGCCGCAGTCTCCCTTGAGGACAGGGAGGATACCTGGTCGCAGATGTACACGCGTCCGACTGAGTCCTCGCCCGAACCAACGGCGAATGATGGGTCCCTGCTCTTCGACTTTCACCTCTTCGACCTGCTCGCTGCGTTGAAGGACGTAATGGCCCGGGTGCCCGATGCCGCGTTCGAGATCACGGCCGAGGCCGTGTCTATTACCGATAAGATCTCGCAGATTTTAGCCCGTCTTGAGACCATGGACAGCATGCTCTTCGCCGACCTCTTTGAGGACAGCACGAGCAAGGCCCAGGTAATCGGCACGTTCCTGGCGCTCCTCGAGCTCATCAAGACGCGGATCGTAAAGACCGTGCAGATTGAGCAGTTCGGCGCCATCCGGATCATGAAGGCAGTGACGGACACACAGAACAAGGACACCGCAACGGGGAACCTGTTCGGGTAAGATAATTAATTCGTGAAATGTGAAAAGTGAACAGTAAGAAGCAAAGAAATAGGACTCTACGTTCTCACTCTCACTTTTCACTATTTACTATTCACCTTTTACGTCATTCAAGGATAATGAAACCCGATATCAAAGCCCTTGCGGTATTGAAAAAATTCGGCGAAATCGAGACTGCGGTCTACGCGGACCGAGCCCTCATCGGCGACCTCGTGGCGCTCCTGTCCGAGAAAAACGGCGACGTCCGTTCAGGTGCGCTGAACCTGCTGTCACGGGTGGGGTTCGATTACCCGAACGACACCAGATCCCACCTCCCGACGCTGATCGCAATGCTTGACGACCCGGACATGTTCATCAAGATCGACGCGGCAAACGCCGTAGGGAACCTGGGTTTCAGCTTCAAGGACGCGGCTGCCAAGGCGGCGCCGAAATTGAAATCGCTCCTCGATCACGAACAAAGTCTGGTACGGCAGGAGGCGGCCTACGCTCTCGGGAACATCGGATTCGCCCATACTGAACTTGTGCAGGACGCGGTCCCGCGCTTGATCCGGATGCTTGAACAAGGAGATGACGATGAGCGCGAGTCGGCGGCCCATGCCCTGGGCAAGGTCGGGATCAACGCTCCGGAGCTGATTCGCGGGATACTGCCCAAACTCGTAGAGGTCCTCGAGTTCTCGAAGGAGGCGACCTGCGGCGGCGTGCTTTTCGCGCTTGGCGCCATCGGACTGCACTACCCCGCGGAAGTGGCAAGCCTCGTGCCCCGGCTGATGCAGTACCTGGACAGCGGCCACCCGAACGCGGTCAAGAACGCGGTGGCGGCAATCGGGAACATCGGCAGTTCTAACCCGGCGCTCGTCAAAGACGCGATTCCGAAGATCCGTAAGCTGTTAGACAGCTCCGACATGGACGTGAAGATGAACGCCAAGGTGGCACTGGGGAGACTGGGCGATCCATCGGCGATGTGAGACAATACCGTTTTGAGTTCGGAGTTCTTAGTTTTTAGTTAACGTATTTCGATGTCAACAACTCAAAACGCAACACTAAAAACTTTGAACTCACCGCGAGGTGAATATTTGGAAGATCATCAACTGAAATCGGCAATCGAGGCGCTGCTGTTCGTCTCCGGCAATCCCTTGTCCCTGGACAGGCTTAAAGGCATCTTCGAGGAAACACCGCCGGAACAGATCGAGGCGCAGCTCATCATACTTCAACAGGAATACGACGTCCGCGGATCAGGCATCATGCTGGCTGAAGTGGCGGGCGGGTACCAGCTTGCAACACGTCCGGAGCACGTTGAGTGGATACGGAAGTTCAAGACCGTAAAAACGACAACCAAGCTCTCGAGACCGGCGCTCGAAACGCTCGCCATCGTTGCGTACAAGCAGCCCATCACCCGGACCGAGGTGGAGGCGATCCGCGGCGTGAACATCGGCGGCATCATGAGAAACCTCATGGAGCGCCGTCTCGTGAAGATCGTGGGCAAGAAGGACGTCCCGGGGAAACCCATGATGTACGGCACAACCCAGGAGTTCCTTCAGTACTTCGGGATGAAAGACCTTTCCGCCCTCCCGACGCTCAAAGAGTTCCAGGAACTCGAAGCAAGCGAAGAGATCATGGAAGAGGTCCCCGGTGAACGTGAGAACGAGACCCCTGCCGGGGAGGACGAAGACGTGAGTGCGGGAGTGGCGGGTGCAGCGGTCTCGGCAGAGGAGATAAAAGCAGAATGATAGAGCTCCAGGATGCCCTGCGCAAAAAAGAGATCTGGGCCATCGGCGGCGGTAAGGGGGGAATCGGTAAAAGCCTGATCACCGGCAATATCGGCATCTGCCTTGCTCGCCTGAAGAAAAAGGTCCTGCTCGTGGACGCGGACCTGGGCGGTGCGAATCTGCACACAACGCTCGGCCTCGGCGTGCCGGATATGACGCTCTCCGATTTTCTGAACCGGCGCGTGGAAAATATCCAGGACGTGATCATCAAGACGACCATCCCGAACCTTTCCCTCATCAGCGGCGCCCAGGACTTCCTCGACGCGGCCAACCCCAATTTTGCGCAGAAGACGCGGCTCCTGCGGCATCTCGAGACCCTTGACGCGGACTATATCCTCCTCGACCTCGGCGCGGGCACGTCGTTCAACATCCTCGACTTTTTTCTCTTCTCGGACCACGGCATCCTCGTGGTCCTGCCCGAGCCGACGGCCATCGAGAACGCCTATCGGTTCATCAAGAGCGCTTTCTACCGAAGGTTCAAAAAGGTCGTGGCCAACCAGAACATCAAGGACCTCATCGACGCGGCCATGGACCAGAAGAATACCATGGGCATCCGCACACCCTTCGACCTCATTGAGCGCGTTAAGCAGATGGAGCGGGAAGTGGGAGAAATCCTCGAACTCGAAGTGCTCAAGTTCCGGCCCAAGCTCATCGTGAACCAGGTGAGGACCAAGAACGACATCCAGATCGGCTTTTCGATGAAGAGCGCCTGCCAGAAATACTTCGGCATCAATCTGGAATATCTGGGCTATGTGGAATACGACGACTGCGTCTGGCAGTCCATCCGGAGCAAGCGGCCGCTGACCATCGAATACCCCTACTCGCGGCCGTCACGATGTATCGAACGGATCGTCCACAATCTGCTCAGGAAGGAGCAGCTTACGCTCAGCATGCTCTATTAGTGGGTGTGGGTACTATGATCAAAAAAATAGAAGACTTGAGCTATTACGAACTGCTGGAGGTCAGCCCCACGGCGACGGCGCGGGAGATCCACAAGGCCTACGAGCGGATCCGGCGGGTGTACGAGCCCAATTCCGTCGCCCTCTACTCGCTCTTCACTCCGGAAGAGAGCGACGCAATATACCAGCGCATCGAAGAAGCGTACCACACCCTCGCGTACGAGGACAACCGGAGACAATACGACGCTTTGTTGAGGGAACGGAACGAACTGCCGGAACCTCCGCCGCTCCCATCTGCGCCGAAATATCAGTCCCCGCAATACCAGTCCCCGCAGTCCCGGCTGCCGTTCACTCATCCGGATGAGGACCGCTATGCGATCAGTCCGGCACCGGAAGCGCAGAAGCAACCTGCTCCGATCAAACCTCAGCAAGAAGCGGTCTCGCCCGTATCGCAGCTTATCGCGGAATTTACCGGATCCGCCATCAGGGTATTTCGGGAACAGAAAGAGCTGTCGGTTCGGAACATCGCGGATATGACGAAGGTCGGAGCCCGCTATATTGAAGCGATCGAAGAGGAAAATTTTCCAAAGCTCCCCGCACGGGCCTATATCAGGGGATTTCTCATGCTGTATGCAAAAGCCCTCGGCTGCAATCCCGAGCGCATGGCCGGCGACTACCTCAAGCGGTATGATGCGGCGATAAATCCGCCGAAGAAGTAAGGGGATAGGATCAAGTAGCAAGACGCAAGGTTTAGATGTAATAGTCGGTCTTCGCATTCTTCACGGGCATGGTAAATGCTTATATGACCAACCCCCGCATAGAGTTCTATCTACCGCTCTACTTATCGGCGTGACAATAAATATCAACAATAAATAGATTACATCCTAGCCGTTGCAGTTTCCATTCTTTGAACCGCATAAAATCCCAACCGGTATTCGACGACTTCTATTTTATCTTTTCCCGACAAAAGTGGACACCAAGTTAGGTTTATTTCAAGATTTTTTTATGAATCAGGCAAAAAGAATTAGTGTGATTTACTGGCTGGGCAAAATAAAAAGGCGGCCGGAAAGAACTCCGGCTGCCGACCATCGCAATTGAACGATAAAACAACTTCAGCAGATCCCTTGGAATAGCTTATTATTTTCCTTCCGACTGGTCTGGGAGCGCAGCTCGTTCATCGACGTTGTCGCGCATGTGCTGTGCGCCGTCATCATGACTGTGCTTATGCTCGCGGTGCATCCCACCGAAGATCGTCATCCCAGCCATCATGACTATCATCATGACTACCATGACACCGATAACGATTTCGCCTCTCTGATTGTGCATACAACCTCCGCTAAATGGTTCCGTTGGATGAGTTCAACTGGTTTATGAGCGTCTGCATATCTGTCGCGGTTAGCCCTGATTTGTTCATTGTTGACCCCATAAACGCTGTCATCGCAGTCGCGAGCCCGCTCGTACCGGCCGTAGATGGCATCATGGTGCCACTGCCGCCCATCATACCGCCTACCATGCCGACCATGGGAATAGACGTGCTGCCCATCTTGCCGTTCATGATTCCATCGGACGCATCATTCATCATGAGCGTTATTATATCTGATGAGTTAGTCATTCCAATGTTCTTTGCATACTGAGACATAGCGGCCAAGGCGATCCCGTAATCCTTCATATCTTGAGTTGCGCCCGTTCCGGAACCCGGCAGCAGCGGGTTCACCGGCTGTGTATGGAGAATATCAGACACCATGAAGTAATTTCCTACCGCAGAGTTCTCTGCGGCGGCATTTGCCGCCGTCATGCCGCCAGCCAGGTTTTGTGCCAGAACCTGGGCCATGGAAGTAAGGGGGGTTATTTGAATTCCGGTGATCGTATCGCCCGTTGATATAGACGGGATGACGGCGGTCATTACGTTGCCTGCAGTCATGGTCATAGTTGTGCCTGTTGCTAAATCCATATAAGCTCCGCCATTCACCTGAAGCATCACGGCACCGGAATAATTGCCGAGGGACATCGTGAAGTCCCCCTGGGTATCCGTTACTCCACTTGCGATTTGCGCGCCCATAACCCCATTGTTGATTGCGAATGTCCTTATTGTTCCACCTGCCAAGGGGCCATTAGATGCTGTACCGCTGATTAATCCACCCATCATCGATCCACCGGTCCCGGTACCGCCAGTAACTACTCCTGTTCCCGTACCGCCGGTCACCACTCCACCAATTCCCAGGAGCTGCCCGTTTGATGAGTTTAAGTGGTCCATAAGCGTCTGCATATCCGAAAGCGCCAGGCCGGACCGGTTCATGGCTGAGCCCATAAATTGCGTCATAGCAGTTGCCAATCCGGTGGTTCCGGCGGTAGACGGCATCATCGTTCCGCCACCCATCATACCACCTCCCATGCCGCCCATTGCTATCTGAGTGTTTCCCATCATTCCATTAATGACTCCATCCGAAGCATCAGCCATCATCGAGGTGACAATACCAGACGACGACGTCATCCCGACGTTATTTGCGTACTGTGTCATGGCGGCTATTGCCATACCGTAGTTTCTCATGTCCTGGGTCGCCCCTGTTCCGGACCCTGGAACCAGCGGGTTCATGGGCATTGTATGGAGAATATCAGACACCATGAAATAATTTCCGATTGCGGTATTCGCTAAAGCGATATTTGTATCGGTCATGCCACCAGCCATATTATGCGCCATTGCTTGGGCCATGGAGGTAAGAGGTGTTATTTGAACTCCGGTAACCGTCGCACCGGTGGATACAGTTGTCATCACAGCGGTCATCACATCTCCGGGTGCCATAGTAACCGTCGCACCGGTTGCCTCATCCATGTAGGTCCCGCCGCCCATCTGCAACATGATAGAGCCTGCATAGTCGCCTATTGGCATATTGAAATTTCCCTGACTATCCGTTGTGCCACTGGCCAGCTGCGCACCCATGGTCCCATTGTTGACGGCAAACGCTGTTACTGTTCCTCCGCTAATCGGTCCCTTGACCGCCGTACCACCGATCATTCCATTGCCTCCCGTTGTCCCGCCATTAACAGCAGGGGTTGTTCCGCCGCTGCCGCCTCCGCCGCAACCATTAAGAAGCGACAATGAGCCGATTAAGAGAGTAAGCGCCAGCATTACCTTGACATTCATATACATTCGCATTGAATCCATCCTCCATAAATTAAACTGATTTTTACCGCAATTGAGCATTAGACGAAGCAACGACGAAAAGGTTACAAATAACTTCACGACGAGTTATTTCCTTAATGTCGTCTCATCTAATTCTGAATACTGCGACGCATGATAACTATCGATTTGAAGCAGAGGATAGCTGTGAAAGAAACATCTTCTACGCTACTCTTGACAGATTATTGGAATATACTCCGGGAAGAACAATGGGTTGCCGTGAGGGAAATAGGACTGCGCAAGGTTAGTTCTGAAGCGATACTTAGAATCCCACAACCAATTATCTGACTTTGAATACTGAAGCTCTATCTTATCTCTTCGTCGATCGTTTCCTTTCAGTCTACCAGCGGCGCACTGCCCATACTTTCATGGGTATGCTACGACCCTGCCCACGTTAAGTCAAACAGAAAAAGAGAAACGCCACTATTATTCCGTCCGCGTTTAGCATGATAAAGATACTTAAGACCGTTGCAAATCAAAACGATGTTGGCCACAATACAACCGGTATTCTTTGCCATCGCCACAATATTCTCTCATATGGCACAGCAGTAGAAATATGGTTATGCGGTGTCTCTACAACAACTGTCAACATGAATACGGATTCCTCCGTATTCTCACTCCGGACCCTTCACTCCTGGCTCCTGGATCCTGACTTTTTCAGCTCCCGATCCTTCCAGATCACATAGATGGCCGGATAGATGATGAGTTCCAGAATGGTGGAGGTGATCACACCGCCGACCATGGGCGCGGCAATGCGCTTCATCACATCCGCACCCGTTCCGGTCGAGAACATAATCGGCACCAAACCGGCCAGGATCACCGATACCGTCATGATCTTGGGACGAATACGCTTGACCGCTCCTTCCATGACCGCTCCCTCGATATCGAGGAGCGAATGTATTTTCCCGTCAGCCTTCCTTTTGTTGTACGCAAGGTCCAGGTAGAGGAGCATGACAATTCCCGTCTCGGCGTCAAGACCCGCGAGGGCGATCACGCCGACCCAGACCGCGGTGCTCAGGTGGTACCCGAGAAAGTAGAGAAGCCAGACCGTACCCACGAGCGAGAACGGCACCGCGAGCAGCACGATGGCGGTCTTTGTCCAGGACTTGGTGTTCAGGAAGATGAGCACGATGATGATGAACAGCGTGAGCGGGATCACGTAGAAGAGCTTTTCCTTCACACTTTCCATGTACTCGTACTGACCGCTCCACTGGAGCCGGTATCCCGCCGGTATTTTGACGCGCTCGGCAATAGCTTTCTTCGCCTTCTGAACATACCCTCCGAAATCACTCCCCGAAATATTCAGCGTGACCGCAGCGGTCAGCATCCCTCCCTCGCTCTGTATCATGCCCGGCCCTCGAACCACCCGGATGTCGGCAAGCTTGCTCAGGGGCACCTGGGCCCCGCCCATCACCGGCACGAGGACCCGTTGCAGTTTCTCGATGTCGTTCCGCAACTCGCGGCCATAGCGGATGTTCACGGGATAACGTTCCCTGCCCTCGACCGTGGTCGTCAGATTCATGCCGCCGATAGCCGATTGGATGATTTCCTGCACATCCTCGACCGTGAGGCCAAATCGCGCTATAGCGTCGCGGTTGATCGTGAAGTCCAGATAATATCCTGTATTCGCACGCTCGGCGTAGGCAGTTCTCGTTCCCGGTACCTCCTTGAGCGTCCGTTCGACATCGAGCCCGATACGTTCGATCTCGTCCAGATGAGGTCCAAAGACCTTGATGCCGAGAGGCGTCCGGATGCCGGTGGACAGCATATCGATCCTGCCGATGATCGGCATGGTCCAGGTATTCGCCACACCGGGGATCGTCAGGGCAGTGTCCAGCTCGTCACGCAGGTCCTCCCACTTCTTGAACTGGGGACGCCATTCCTTTTCGGGCTTCAGATTCACAATGGTCTCAAACATCTCGAGCGGGGCCGGGTCCGTGGGAGTCTCGGCCCGTCCGGCCTTGCCGAAAACCGACTCGACTTCAGGGAACTGCTTCAGGATACGGTCCTGGGCCTGGACCAACTGGCCCACCGTGGTAATGGACACGCCAGGCAGCCCTGACGGCATGTAAAACAGCGTCCCTTCGTACAGGGGCGGCATAAACTCGGACCCGAGCTTCATAAATGGAACGATCGTGATACCGACAACAATGACCGCCCCGATGATCACGAACCAGCGAAAGCGCAGCGCGAATTCGGCAACCGGATGATAGACCTTCCGAAGAAAATGGCTGATCGGGTTGTCGTCCTCGTGCCGGATTTTCCCCTTGATGAATAGCGTCATCAGCACCGGCGTAAGCGTGATCGCCAGAAAGCTTGCGAAGAGCATGGAAAAGGTCTTGGTGAACGCCAGGGGCTTGAACAGCCTGCCCGCCTGGTCTTCGAGCGTGAAGATCGGCAGAAACCCCACCGTGATCACGAGGAGCGAGAAGAAGAGCGACGGCCCGACTTCCTTGGCCGCATCGATGATCACCTCAGTCCGGGAACCGGGCCGACCCGCCGCCTCCCAGTCCTCAAGCTTCTTATGCGCGTTCTCGACCATGATGATCGACGCGTCGACCATAGCGCCGATGGCGATTGCGATGCCGCCGAGGCTCATGATGTTCGAGCTGATCTTGAGATAGTACATGCAGATGAACGATATGAGGATGGCGATCGGCAGCGTCAGAATCACGACGAGGGCGCTCGGCAGATGGAAAAGGAATATGATGCAAACCACGCTCACGGCAATACCGAGCTTGATGACCTCATCGCGAAGCGTGTCCACGGAGCGGTGGATCAGCTCAGAACGGTCATAGGTAGTAATGATCTTGACCCCTTCAGGCAGGGACGGCTTTATCTCCTTGATCTTTTCCTTCACCCGCTCGACTACGGCGAGCACGTTCTCGCCGAAACGGACGACC
>JBGPIG010000050.1:0-11836 GCA_041484745.1 Nitrospirota bacterium
ACGTTCACGACCCTTCTCGGAAAGTAGTTTTATTATTACCTTATCGGCGCCCGTATTTTCACCGATCCGCTGATCGTGAACATGCGGGCCTTTTATATTTCACCCCTATGCAGATCATAACCAGCACAGCAGCAATGCAATCTCTTGCCGACTCCTTCCGCAGAGAGGGCAAAACCATCGGGTTCGTTCCCACCATGGGTTTTCTCCATGAAGGCCATGTGTCGCTCATACGCCGCGCGCGCCAGGAGTGCGACGTCGTCGCGGTGAGCATCTTTGTGAATCCCACCCAGTTCGGACCGCATGAGGACTTTGACCGCTATCCCCGCGATGAGAAGGGGGACGCGCAGAAATGTGGGTCTGCGGGCGCAGATATCCTGTTTCTGCCGTCGGTTGCGGAGATGTATCCTGATAAGCCTGCGGTGTTCGTGGTGGTGGAAGGGATAAGCGACATCCTCGAAGGGGCGGTCCGGCCCGGACACTTCCGGGGCGTGGCCACGGTTGTGTCAAAGCTTTTTCACCTGGTGAAGCCGCACAAGTCCTTCTTTGGACAGAAGGACTATCAGCAGTGCGTGGTCATCAAACGGATGGTGAAGGACCTGAACATGGACGTGGAAGTTGTAGTTCTGCCCACCGTTCGGGAGCAGGACAGCCTTGCCATGAGCTCGCGGAACAGTTATTTGAACGCCGAGGAGCGGCGCGCGGCCGCCATTATTCATCGCGCGTTATCCGCTGCGGAGCAGCTGGTCAAAGCAGGGGTGAAGGAGCCGGAAAAGGTAAAAAACAAGACGCAGGCGGTGCTGAAGGAGGAACCCGGGCTTTCGATCGACTATATCGAGGTTGCCGATCCTGAAAGTCTTGCGCCGCTGTCGATCATGAAGGGTGCTGCAGTGATATTGGTTGCCGTCCGTCTTGGCCGCACGAGACTGATTGACAATATGCTGATTTCCTAACCCGGACAAGCCAGAACCAAAATCTTTTTGCCATCGAGAACTCAGAGATCACAGAGGAGAATAAAAAGTAGTTTAAATTCATCCAGCCTTCTCTGAGTGCTCTGTGACCGCTGTGGCTAAAAATTCTTGCCATGGGGAAAAGGCCCTGCAGGAGCATCCGACGTTGATGATCACACCATCACCACCTCGTACTGCTCCTGGTGCAGATTCGGGTCGGCCTTGATCACGATCTTTTTCTGGAATTCCTTTTCCAACTCCTCCACATCCTGCCGTTCCTCATCGTAGAGCATGTCGGCGACCACGGAGTTTACCGTCACGAGCGCCTTCTTTTCCTCCGCTCCGGTGAAGGCCCTGCGGATCTCGCGAAAGACCTCGTAGCAGATGGTGCGGCTCGATTTGATGTACCCGCGGCCTTCGCAGTAGGGGCAGGGCTCGCAGAGCGTGCGCCCCAGGCTCTCGCGGATCCGTTTGCGCGTCATTTCGATAAGCCCGATGGGCGATATATGCGATATTGTGGTCTTGGCCTTGTCGCTCTCGAGCGCCTCCTGGAGGGCCGAGTACACCTTGCGGCGGTTGTCCTCCCGCTCCATGTCGATAAAGTCGAGGATGAGGATGCCGCCGATGTTCCTGAGCCGAAGCTGATAGGCGATCTCCCGCACCGCCTCGAGGTTGGTCTTGAGGATCGTGTCCTCAAGGGACCGCTTGCCCACGTACCGGCCGGTGTTCACGTCGATCGTGGTGAGCGCCTCGGTCTGGTCGAGGAGGAGGTACCCGCCCGATTTGAGCCTGACCTTCCTGCCGAGCGCCCGCGAGATCTCGATTTCCACGCCGTAGTGTTCGAAGATAGGGTCGCCGCCTTCGTAGGGCCTCACGCGCCGGCTGAGCTGCGGGATGTAGGAGTCCACGAACTCCTTTACCCGCTGGTATTCCTCGGGGGAGTCGATTACCATCTTGTCCACATCGCGGGTAAAAACGTCCCGGATGACGCGGAAGACCAGGTCGAGCTCATTATGCATGAGCGCCGGGGCCGAAGTCCGTTCCTTCCGTTTCTGGATGTTCTCCCACAGCCGGCCGAGGAACTCGATGTCGGCGGTGAATTCGTCCTCGCTCCTGCCCTGGCTGGCGGTCCGGACGATGTATCCCGTGTTCTGCCTGCGGAGCCTGCCCACGATCTCGCGAAGCCGCCTCCGTTCTTCGCCGTTCTCAATGCGGCGCGAGACGCCGATATGGTTGACGCCCGGCATCATGACGAGGTAGCGCCCGGGGATGCTGATGTAGGTCGTTACCCGCGCGCCCTTGGTGCTGATCGGTTCCTTCGACACCTGGACCAGGATCTCCTGGCCTTCCTGCAGGAGGTCCTCGATCTGGGTGGCATGAGAGCGTTTCCGCCTGGGCTCGACCTCGAGCTCCAGTCCCTCATCGTCCATCATGGGTGTATATTCCGATGAGCTGTCGAACACATCGCCCACATAGAGAAACGCTGATTTTTCCAGGCCAATGTCCACGAAGGCCGCCTGCATACCGGGGAGGACCTTCATCACACGGCCCTTATACACATTACCGGCGATGCCGCGGTCCTTCTTGCGATCGATATAGATTTCCGTGACCAGGCTGTTTTCCGTGAGCGCAACGCGTGTCTCCTCGCGTCCCGCGTTTACGATGATCTCAGATGACATGATCTCTCCTTCATGATGATTTTTCAGTTCGTGCAATCTATTTTATTATAGTACGGAGTGTATTACAAGAATTAAAATAAGGCGTTGCGGTCTATGAATCGGATACCTTCTTCCCGAGTGGTACGAAAAACAGGCTCACGAGGTGTGGGGGGAGTTGCTGGCACTAAATTTGCTTATACATAGGGCAGAAGGGAGTAATCAATATGGCATACACAGTCAAAAAACTCCTGCGCAATACGTTCACTGCGATAGAGCTCGGATACAAGATCATCCGCGGTATAGACTATCAGACCTTAAGCCAGTATATTCTGAAGATCAATAGGCATAAGGATATTAATGATATTTTGTTTGAAGTATCAAGATGTTTGAAAGATATCCTGGATTATGAGTTATTCGGTTTTGCCCTGAAAAATGGGGGCACTATTGATGTATGGATTGATCCCAGGATGTACAGTACCCTGTTTACAGATTATGTGTCACGCGATTTTGAGAGTCAAAATATTGGCTTCAATGTGCACTGCTTTGAAAAAAAGGATGCCGATAATTGTCATGATTCTGACGCCATTGAAATTGATATAAATAAGCTTATTTCTTATAAGGTTATAGACAGCAACTATGTAGCGCGCTTATATATTCTGCCAAAGAGAAAAATGCTTTACCACCACGACAACATAATTAGCACGATCGTCAGCTCCATCGGCATCGCTCTGGAAAAGAACCTGAGTATCAAGCAGCTTGAAAATGCAGTCGCCATCGACCCGCTTACCAATTGCTACAACCGGCGGGCGCTGGACGATTTCATTGAGAGCGACATCGCCTACGCCAGACGCTCGGGCACCGATCTTTCAGTTATCATGCTTGATTTGGACAATTTTAAAGAGATCAACGATGTGCACGGTCATCTGGCAGGAGATGCGGTCCTCAAGGAAATATCCACGCTAATCCCCGCACTCGTGAGGAAATCGGACTATCTCGCACGGTACGGCGGTGAGGAATTCATGCTGGTCCTTCCCGGTACCTCGCTCTACCTTTCCGTACAACTTGCGGAAAAGCTCAGGAAAAAGATCGACGGGCATGAAATCAATCTCGGTGATAAGCGCATTACGGTAACCGCGAGCTTTGGTGTGGCGAGTCTCGAGAATAAACCTGACCGCAACAGCCTCGTACGGGAGGCTGATGAGAGACTGTACAAAGCCAAATCAATAGGGAAAAATAATGTCGTCCCGAGCCTCCTGCCCTGTTTCGCGGACAGGCGGTTCGTATCAAAAGAGGTCACGAATACCTATACCGACGCCGCCCACGTGGCATAACAGGGAAGAATTTTCCGTTGGCGGTAAATTCTTCCCGACGCCGGTATTTCCGCATACCAGCCGTTCTCAGTTATCATTGACCGCCCTCCGCGGCGTCTTCTGAACGGCTTGCCCCTCGGGAGCTCAAACGACTTACATTATCTCCATTGGGCTTACCCATTGGTCATTATCCCTGCAATACAACGCAGTGCGCTTGACCCTGAGAAGCACGGCACGCTCCCGCGTGATGCCGAACAGGCGCTCGATCACATCCTGCACGCGCGGCTTGATCTGCTCCTGGTCCACGAGAGTAATAACTATGGTGTCTGCACCGGCTTGCCGCTCTGCGACGATCGATTCAATGCACAGCCTGATGTCTTTTTGCTTTCCCTCTTTTTCAACGATGACCGATGCGCGGGACAAAAAGTTTTCGACCCGTTCTTTTAAACCGTCTGCATAGCCTGCCGGGACCCCTACCTCATAAGTGTATCTGCTGATGCTGCCCGAAAGCGACGGCGCTTTTTTCGGAATAATTCCGGATTCCAGTATCCTCACGCCGTCAGGCAGAGAATGGTTCAAGCTCTTCGTGGCCTGAAGCAGGTCGACAGGCGGGCCCGTCTCCATGTCGAAATATTCAGTCTCGCTCTCCATGCCCACGGAGAGGGCCGGACCAAAGGCGATCCGGGGATGAGGATTGAACCCCTGCGAGAAGGCGATGGGCACGCCTGCGCGCACCGCCGCCCGGTGGACAAGGGTCATGAAATCGAGATGGGAAAGGAACCGGACGCGTCCGGTCTTGGTGTATTTCATCCGGATGCGCAAGGTTATTTCCTGCACAGCCGGGAGTTTATTGCGATCGCCGGGATGCGGCGGTTCCGCATGCGCCTTCAACGGTGCTGCTGATGTCGGTATCCCCAGCGCACGTGTTCCCCCGTCCTTGCATCCGATACCGCAGTGCTCACACTCCACACGGCAGTTCTCGGTTGTTTCCGCCTTCAGAGCTCGTTGGTATTCGCGCTTCAGGAATTCTTTGGTCACCCCGCTCTTGACATGGTCCCAGGGGAGGTTGTCATCCAGCCCGAAGGTGCGACAGGAATAGGACGCTACCTCGAGCCCGCATTTCTCAAAAGCCGCGGTCCATTTTTTAAAATCAAAACACTCGGTCCACCCATCGAAGCGGCAGCCGAGACGCGCGGCTTCCTCAATGACCCTGCCGATGCCCCGGTCTCCGCGCGCAAATGCGCCTTCGAGCAGGCTCGTCTCCGGATTGTGGGACTTCAGCATGATGCCCCGCTTCCGGAGGCCTTTTCCAAGGTATGCCTGCTTTTCCCGGATCTCCGAGATCGTCGCCTGGGCCAGCCACTGGAAGGGTGTGTGGGGTTTGGGCACAAAAGTCGAGACGCTGATGTTGAGCTGGATAGGCCGCCTTGAGACGCGCTTTCCCAGGACCAGGAGTTCGTTCGCGAGCCGAATGATCCCGTCCAGGTCCTCGTCGGTCTCGGTCGGGAGGCCGATCATGAAATAGAGCTTCAGTACGCTCCAGCCGTTTCTGAAAATGGCGCCTGCCGCGTCCATGAGGTCGATGTCGCTTACAGGCTTGTTGATGACCCTGCGCAGGCGCTCAGTGCCCGCCTCGGGCGCAAGCGTGAAGCCGGTCTTGCGCGTGCCCGAGATCGCCTCGATCATCGCCGGTGTGAGCGTGCCCACGCGGAGCGAGGGGAGCGAGACCGAGATGCGGCCGTCCCGATACTTGTTCATGAGCTCAATGATGAGCGGCTGGATGTCCGAATAATCTCCCGAGCTCAAGGACGCGAGAGAGAGCTCCTCGTAGCCCGTGCACCGGAGCGACTCATGGAGCAGGTCCTTTATGCGCTTTGCGCTCCGTTCGCGGTAAGGCCGATAGATGATCCCCGCTTGACAGAAGCGGCATCCGCGGATGCATCCGCGGGCGACCTCAACGGTTACGCGGTCGTGGATCGGCTTCATGAGCGGCAGGATGGGCTTGTCGGGATACGGGGCTGATTCGATGTTCTTGAGATACCGTCTTCGCACGGTTGATCTGCCGAGAGCAGGAACATAAAAACCTTCGCGCTGCGCGATGGCCTCAAAAAACCGCCCTCTGCCGGAATGCTCCTGTTTCTGCTCGATGATCTCATGCATCGCTTCCTCGGCTTCACCGATGAAAAAGACGTCGATGAAGTCCGAGAGCGGCTCGGGATTCACCGCACAGGGTCCGCCGGCGATGATAAGGGGATGCGTGTCATTCCGATCTTTTGAGCGGAGGGGTATGCCCGCGAGCATCAGGCCTGTCAGGATATTGGTGTACGATAACTCGTATTGGAGCGTAATGCCGATAATGTCGAAGGCGGCAAGGGGTAGGTTCGATTCAAGGCTTTTGAGCGGACGTCCCGATGCGAGGAGCTTTTCCTCGTAATCCGTCCAGGGAGAGAATACCCGCTCGCAGGCCGTGTCCTTCCTGCTGTTTATAATGTGGTAGAGGATCCGGAGACCGAGGTGCGACATGCCGACCTCGTACGTATCGGGAAAGAAAAGACACACCGTTGTTCTCACCGTTGACAGGTCTTTATGTACCGCGTTGATCTCGGTATTGATGTACCGAGCGGGTTTGGTGACGAGCGGGAGAAAGTCTTCGAGCATGGGACTCCTTGGAAAAACAAAATCGCATAGAGTATGGGGCATAGGGTAAAGGCTGAATGATGTTGTCTGAGCGCTGCGCTGTGCTCCTCGCCCTTAGCCGGGTGTTTTAGTAGAACAGCATAAACCGCCGAGCCTGGATATTCAAGAGCAATCCGAGGGCGAGGAAGGTGGCGATGATGGAAGTCCCGCCGTAGCTCACGAGGGGAAGCGGCACGCCCACGACCGGCACGATGCCTAAGGCCATGCCCACGTTGATGCAGACATAGAGCGAAATCATGGAAACGATGCCTCCGGCCATTAGAACGCCGAGGCGGTCCTTTGCGTTCTTGGCCGTGTCCACGCCGACGAGGAGAAGGACTAAATACAGGAATAGTAACACGCTCGAACCGACCAGGCCGGTCTCTTCCGCGATCACCGCGAAGATGAAATCGGTGTGGCGCTCGGGGAGGAACGCCATCTGGCTCTGCGTGCCCTTGAGGTAACCCCTGCCGGTGATCTGGCCCGACCCGACGGCTATCTTGGACTGGTTCGCATGATAACCGCTCCCGAGCGGGTCCGCGCCCGGGTCGATAAACGCCTTGATTCTGTTCTGCTGGTACGGTTTGAGCGATCCCCAGATCTTGCGTTGTACCGGCGGAACGAACAGGACCAGCGACGCGATCACAGCGCCGATGATGAGCACGACCACGACCGACCGCAGATGGATACCGGCGAGGATGATGATGAGGGACGATGTCAGGAGCAGCATGAGCGCAGTCCCGAGGTCGGGCTGCTTGAGCACGAGCACGAGCGGCATCAGGACCATGATCCCCGGGACGGCCAAATCCTTGATTTCGTAACCGCCCTGTTTCGGGTCCTCGGCAAAGTATCGCGCGAGCGCGAGTGTAAGCGAGAGCTTTGCCAACTCGGAAGGTTGGAACGCAAAGGGGCCGATGGCAAGCCAGCGTTGCGCGCCCATGCCGGTTTTGCCCATGACCATGACGAGGATCAGGAGCATCAGCGAAACTGCATAGAGTATATAGGCATAGCGCCCGACGTCGTGATAGTCCGGGATGAGCGCAAGGAACATAACGCTTATGCCGACAGAAACCCAGATGAGCTGTTTGGTGAACAGTGGTGAGGGGCCTCGCGACGTATAGGTCGCGCTGTACACCGCGGCAAGCCCGAAGACCGCGATGCCAAATACGACGCTAACCATGCCCCACGGCAGATTATCGATCCTTCTTTGCATCAGCATTTCTCATGTACTCCTCAATAACTTTTTTTGCAATGGGCGCGGCCGCTGCACCGCCGTGACCCCCGTGTTCCACGAGCACGGCAACGGCGATCTTCGGATGGTCGACCGGGGCGTAGGCGACGAACCAGGCGTGGTCCCCCGTCTCGCCTGAAAGCCTTCGCCCGGGTATTTTCTGCGCGATGACTTGGGCCGTGCCCGTTTTGCCGGCAACGGTCGTGAGCGGTGTTGCCGCGCCATGGGCCGTGCCGCCCGGCTCGGCGACCACACCGGCCAGTGCGCTCCGCAATGCCAGGAGCGCATCAGGATCAAGCGATATCCGGCCCTTCAGGTCCGATGAAAAAACGTTCTCAACGCCGGTCTCCCGGTTCCTCGTCCGCCTGAGCAGTATGGGACGGTAGAGATATCCGCCGTTCGCGACCGCGCTCATCATCTGACAGGCCTGGATTGGACTGACTTGGAGAAACCCCTGCCCGATGGAGTTGATGTACGTATCTCCCGGATACCATTGTTCGCCCGTCCTTTTTTTCTTCCACGCCGTCGTGGGAATGAGCCCGGGTTTTTCGTCGGGCAGGAGGATGCCGGAAAGACTGCCGAAGCCGAGCTTTCTTGCCTCCTGGGCAACACGGTCCCAGCCGATACGTTCGCCCATGGTGTAGAAGTAAACATCGCAGGACTCGACCACGGCCCGGTGGAATGAGATTGTTCCATGCCCGCCTTTTTTCCAGCACCGGAACGAGTGCCGGCCGCTCTGGAGGGATCCCCGGCAGGTGACCGTATCGTCGGGTTTGATCACGCCCAGTTCGAGCCCGGCCAGCGACACGATGATCTTGAAGGTGGAGCCGGGCGGATAGACGCTCTGGATCGCCCGGTTATACAGCGGGTGCGACGGGTCGTTCATGAGCCGCACCCAGTCCTTTGGTGAGATCCCCCGCGGGAAGAGGTTCGGGTCATAGGTGGGGTGGCTTGAGAGGGCGAGGATCTCGCCTGTGTTCGGATCCATCGCCACAACAGCGCCTGGCCGGTTGCCGAGTCCCTCCTCCGCTGCTTTCTGCACATCGAGGTCGATGGTGAGATAGAGGTCGGTGCCCGGCCGGGGCTCCTCGATGCCGAGGTCTTTTACCTTCCTGCCCGCGGCGTTTACCTGGATCATGCGTCTGCCCGCGATCCCGTGCAGCAGCTTATCGTAGATTTTTTCCAGTCCGGCCTGACCTGTCAAGAGGCCGACGTCGGTCTGCTCCTGCTTGCGTTGGGATGGAGATACTTTGCCGATATAGCCGAACAGGTGGGAGGCAAGACCGCCGTAGGGATAATGCCTGAGGTGTTCAGGTTCAATGATCACGCCGGGCAGATCGTCCTGGTGGGACTCGACCACAGCCACCTCGTCCCAGGGGGCCTCTTCCCGAATCTTGACCGGCTCATATTTTGTCCTGACGAGATCCGCATCGTCCAGCGCCGTGCGGATGTCTTCGGGCTTCATCTCGATGCTTGACGACAATTTTTCGACCATCGCGTTAAGGTCCGGCGCATCTTCCGGAACGATGGAAATATCGAAGACAAGCTCATTTTCCACGAGCGGTCTGCCGTAGCGGTCGTAGATAATGCCCCGCGGCGGCCTGAGCTTTACGGGTCTGATCCGGTTGCTCTCCGCCTGATCGTGGTAATAGTCTCCCTTGACCGCCTGGAGGTACCAGAGACGGATAAAGAGAATAACGAGAACAACAACGATGAAGACCGCCAGGAGCGGAAGCCTTCTTTGGATGCCGACCGGGCTGTCCTGCTGGTCCATCTACAACTCCTTTTGAACGGTCCGTCTTCGGAGCATGGCGCTGATGTCCCGGCCGCCCATGAACTGCAGGAACAGAAAGCCCAGAAGTCCCGTGTAAAGCGCCTGAGGCAGGATACGCTCGGCAAGCAGGCTGAAGAAAGGGACGGAACCGTACAGCACCTGCATGATGAGCGAAATGCAAATTCCCTCCAGCAGGCTAAAGACGGCCAGAAAAATGCTGTTGGACGGGCTTCCGATATCGAGCACCCTCCTGCCGAGGAGGCCGGCGGAAAGTCCCACCAGGCCTCTCGTGATGCCGGTGAGCCCGATGAGGCTGGCGGAGCCGATGTCCTGGAGCAGTCCGATGCCTATGCCCGCGAGCGCCGCCTCACCCGGACTGGTCAGCAGCCCGATGATATAGAGCATGGCCAGGGCAAGATCCGGCTTAATGCCGGCAAGCGACAGTGGGTTGAGCAGGCTGGCCTGGAAAGGGATAAGCAGCAGAAAGATGAATACATACACACGGGGCTTCATTTCGTAAGCACCAGTACCTCTTCCAGGCGGGAAAATCTGACAGCGGGCTCCGCCACCACGGTCTGAAACGCCCGGGCTTCGTGTTTGGTCACCCTGACCACGGTCGCCACGGAAAGACCCTTCGGGTAGATGCCGTCGAAACCCGAGGTGACGAGCAGATCGCCTTCTTGAATGTCGGCATAGTAGGAGGAGTACTTGATTGCGCAGCTTTCGAGCTTGCCTTCGAGCAGGCCCTCTTCACGGTTGCGCAGTACCCGGACGGCAAGTGTGCTTCCGGGGTCCGTGAGGAGCATGATCTTCGACGTGCCCGGCAGGACCGCATGGACCTTCCCGACCACTCCCGCCGAGGTGATCACCGCCATGCCTTTTTCGATGCCCGCATCCGAACCTTTATTGATTGTTACAGTGCTTGAGGATGGCGAGGACTCTTTGCCGATCACCTGGGCCATGACCGACGCCGGCGGATGCAGCCGTTTGAAATTCAATGCATCCCGCAGCCGTTCGTTCTCAAGAAGGATTTCGCTCATGACCGCGTTTTCGAGGCGCAGCCGCTCGACCTCTTCTTTGAGCCGTTGGTTCTCCTGATGGGTGCTCACCAGGAAGGCATACCCGTTGCCGACCGATACCACCGCGTTGAAGCTGCCGGTTATGATACGCTCGAAAAACCCGGATATGGCCAAGACAGGCTTTTCCATGAACGTAAACCGTCCATTTTTTACCTGCACGGTGACCAGCCAAAAAAGGAGGGAAAAGAGGAACAAAAACGATAAGAGTTTTTTGTGTTTTGGAATGAACCCGGTCATCCTCGTAAGCCGCTTTCCGTTTACCCTGCGAGAGATCGTCCGGCGCTCTCCCGCGAGCGCCCCGGGACCATTCGCCGGCATATTCTCTGCTTGTCAATCTGCATGATCTTCGATCTCTCGCGGGGCTTACATCATGACCTTTTTCAGGATATCTTCGTCATCGAGGACCTTGCCGGCCCCGAGTGCAACGCAGGTGAGGGGGTTTTCGGCAATAATAATAGGCAGGGACGTCTCCTCGCGAAGGAACACGTCCAGGCCTTTCAAGAGCGCTCCGCCGCCCGCCAGCACGATGCCCTTGTCGACGATGTCGGCTGAGAGTTCCGGCGGTGTGTTCTCGAGTGCCAGCTTGATGCCATTCAGGATCTGGCTGACCGTCTCGGCGAGTGCCTCGCGCACCTCGTCATCGTCGAGGATGAGGGTCTTGGGGATGCCCGAGACCAGGTCGCGGCCCTTGATCTCCATGGTCTGACGCGTCGCTTCTGTCTTGTAGGCGGAACCGAGCTCCATTTTTATCGACTCCGACATCATCTCGCCGATCAACAGGTTGTACTTGCGCTTGATGTAGTTGATGATCGCCTCGTCCATTTTGTCTCCACCCACGCGGATGGCCTTACTATACACCACGCCGTCCATGGAGATGACGGCGATGTCCGTGGTGCCGCCGCCGATGTCAACGATCATGTTGCCCGAGGGTTCCGAGATGGGCAGTCCTGTGCCGATGGCCGCGGCCACGGGTTCTTCGATGAGGTAGACGGCCCGGCCTCCCGAGGTGATGGCGGCGTCCTTGACCGCGCGTTGCTCCACCTGGGTAATCCCGGAAGGGACGCCGATGATGACCCGCGGCGAGATAAAACTCCGCCGGTTATGGACCTTCTTGATAAAATACTTCAGCATCTCGCCGGTGGCATCGAAGTCGGCAATAAC